>CAYLNA010000004.1:0-25538 GCA_964384665.1 uncultured Desulfovibrionaceae bacterium
AAATCACGGCCATCACCCATGCCCGCGAGAACAACGTGCCCTTCTTCGGCATCTGTCTGGGCATGCAGTGCGCGGTCATCGAATACGCCCGCAACGTCATGGGCCTGACCAAGGCCAATTCCGAGGAATTCGACCTGACCACCCCCGATCCGGTCATCTATCTGATGAAGGAATGGTTCGACTTCCGCAAGAAATGCGTGCAGCGCCGCGACATGGGCAGCGAAAAAGGTGGAACCATGCGCCTGGGCGCCTACCCGTGCGTGATCGAACAGGACACCCGCGCCTTCGAGGCCTATGGAAAAACGGAAATCTCGGAGCGGCACCGCCATCGCTATGAATTCAACAGCGCCTACCAGTCCCGATTCCAAGAGGCCGGTCTGACCATCAGCGGTCTGTCGCCGGACAAGAGTCTGGTCGAAATCGTGGAAATCAAGGATCATCCGTGGTTCCTGGGGTGTCAGTTCCATCCGGAATTCACCTCCAGGCCCATGCAGCCCCATCCGCTCTTCCGGGAATTCATCCGCGCGGCCGTGACCAACAAAAAGTCCGGGAAATAATCCATGTCCGATCTCGCCTCGATCCACGACCGCCCCTTCATCCTGGCCGGCCCCTGCGTCCTGGAAAGCCTGGACCTAGCCATGGGCGTGGCCGAGGAATTGGCCGCCATCTCTCGTGAACTGAACCTGCCCTTGGTCTTCAAAAGCTCCTTTGACAAGGCCAACCGCACCGCCGGAATAAGCTTTCGGGGTCCTGGGCTGAATCTGGGGCTTGACTGGCTGGGGCAGATCAAAAGTCGCACCAACCTGCCCATCGTCACGGACATCCACGAGGCGAGCCAGGCGGCCCGCGTGGCCGAGGTGGCGGACGTGCTCCAAATTCCGGCCTTCCTGTGCCGACAGACGGATCTGCTCCTGGCGGCGGCCCGCACGGGGCGCATCGTCAACATCAAGAAGGGCCAGTTCATGGCTCCGTGGGACATGCGCGGACCGGTCGAGAAAATCCGCTCCGCCGGATTCGACAAGATCTGGCTGACCGAGCGCGGCGCGACCTTCGGCTACAACAACCTGGTCGTGGACTTCCGCTCCCTGGTCCTCATGCGGGACCTGGGCTGTCCGGTCATTTTCGACGCGACCCATTCCGTGCAACTGCCCGGCGGCCAGGGTTCGTCCTCGGGCGGGCAGCGCCAATTCGTTCCGCATTTGGCGCGGGCGGCGGCGGCCTGCGGTTGCCAGGGCATCTTCATGGAAGTCCATCCAGACCCGGACCACGCCCTGTGCGACGGTCCCAATTCCTGGCCCCTCGGCAAGGCTCGCGCCCTGCTCACGGAACTCAAGGCCATCTGGAATATCCCCCATGCATGCTGAAGAAGCGGCCAAGAACGTGCGCCTTGTGGTCCTGGACGTGGACGGCGTGCTGACCGACGGCGGACTCTACTATGACGGATCGGGCTGCGCCCTGAAGCGCTTCAACGTCCAGGACGGCCTGGGCATCAAGCTCGCGGCCGGCCTGGGATTGGAATTCGCGGTCATCACCGGTCTGGAGTCGCCGGCCGTGCGCCAGCGGGTCACGGAACTGGGCATCCAGCATTACTATCCCGGGCACACGCGCAAGGTTCCGCTTCTGACCGACCTCGCCGCCACGACCGGCATCCCGTTCAGCCAGATGGCCTACATCGGGGACGACTGGGTCGACGCCGCGCCCATGTCCAAGGTCGCCCTGCCCATCGCCGTGGCCAACGCCCGCCCGGAAATCCTGCGTCTGGCCGCATGGACCACCCGGGCCCAGGGCGGTCACGGCGCTGTCCGCGAAGCCATCGATTTCATCCTGCGCGCCCAGAACAAGCTCGAGGACCTTTGGCGGGATTGGGCCTTGGCGTGAAGGGCATTCTCGCCGCCATCGCGGGCGTCCTGCTCCTGGCCGGAGCCGTGGCGCTGGGCAAATACATCCTGTGGCCCGAACGCCTGGAAATCCCGACCATGCAGCAGCTCGACGTGGACGTGAGCCTCAAGGGCGTGGAGTTGAGCCAGGGCCGCGATGGGAAAAAATTGTGGAATCTGAAGGCCACGGGGGCGAGCTATGCCGAGGCCACTGATGAGCTGACCCTGACCGCGCCCGTGATCACCTATTGGGGCCAAGGCGAGGAGCCGCCGATGCAGGTCATGGCGCCCAAGGGCCAGGTCTGGCAGAAGGAAGACCGGGCGCGGATGTGGGACGGCGTGAACGGCACACGCGGCGAATACGCCATGCGCGCCGACAGCCTGGACTACGCCGGGACAAGGCGTGAAATCCTGCTGACCGGCGATGTCCATCTCGTTGGGAAAAACATGCTGGCCGCCTCCGACACGCTGACGTATTTCTTGGAAAGCGGCGACTTTCTCGCCCAAGGCCATGTGCTGGTCATCATGAACTGAACCCGCGAGAGCATATGCGAATCCTTTTTCTCCTGCTGGCCCTGCTGTGGGCTTCCCCGGTCGGGGCCGACAAACAGGTCCCCGTCAAGATCACCGCCGACACCATGAACTACACCCAAAAAGCCGACGAGGTCATTTTTTCGGGCAATGTCCATGTCATCCGCGAGGACGTCAATCTCTGGTCCGAGACCCTGACCGTGCAGTTGGAAAAACAAAACAGCGCAACCCAGTCCAAGGGTCCCTTGGAAGAACGACAAGGCTCCATCAAACGGATCATCGCCAGGGGCAACGTGCGCATGAAGGCGGACAAGAATCGCTCCGGCACGTGCGGAAAGGCCACCTACGAGGCCGCCTCGGAAGTGCTGACCCTGGAGGACAACCCGATTCTCATGGAAGGACAAAACACGATCCAGGGTGACGTCATCAAGCTCTACATCAAGGAAAACCGCAGCGAGGTGATCGGGGGCAAGAAGCGGGTCGAAGCCATTTTCATGACCCAGGACAAACAGCCCGGACAGCCTCGATGACCATCCTGCGCGGAGCGGGTCTCGCCAAGCGTTACGGCGCGCGCGACGTTGTCCGCGACATCGAGTTGACCGTGACCCGGGGCGAAGTCGTGGGCGTGCTCGGCCCCAACGGCGCGGGCAAGACCACGACCTTCTACATGCTGGCTGGCATCGTCCGCCCCACACGCGGAAACGTCATGCTGGACACGACCGACATCACCGATTGGCCCTTGCACAAGCGAGCCCAGGCCGGCATGAGCTATCTGCCCCAGGAAAGCTCCATCTTCCGCAAGCTGACCGTGCGCCAGAATCTGGAATTGATTCTGGAATATTCCGGCCAGTCCGCATCGGCGCAACGGGAGACAGCGGACCGCCTGCTCGACGAGCTGGGCATCCGCAGGCTGGAGCATCAATCCGCCGCCTTCCTCTCCGGAGGGGAACGCCGCCGGCTGGAGATCGCCCGCGCCCTGATCCAGAATCCAAAATTCATCCTGCTCGACGAACCGTTCGCCGGCATCGACCCCCTGGCCGTGGACGACATCCAGGAAATCATCACGGCTCTGCGGGACAAGGGCATCGGCATCCTCATCTCCGATCACAATGTCCGCGAAACCCTGCGCATCTGCGACCGAGCTTATCTGGTCCACGACGGTCAGGTCATCCTGAGCGGCAGTCCGGCGGAAATCGTCGCCAATCCCAAGGCCCGCAAGGTCTACCTGGGCGAAGGCTTCAGCCTGTAAGTCATCGCGAGGATTGCCAGTCATGACCTTCTGTGGCAGATTTGTTCCCGGTCGACGGGTATTTTTCACAACATCCATGAGCCATTAGGAATAAATCGACACTATGGGCCTTGAACTCCGGCAAAACCTCAAACTGACCCAGCAATTGGTCATGACCCCCCAGCTGCAGCAGGCCATCAAGCTGCTCCAGCTGTCGCGATTCGAACTGCTCGAAGCCGTGCAGCAAGAACTTCTGGAAAATCCCATGCTGGAGGAAGCGCCCAAGGAACTGTCCGAGGAGCACGAGCCCCAGGCTCCGATCGCCGAGGAACGGACCGATTTCGCCTACGAAGAAGCCGACCTGGTCCGCAACGCGGACTGGGAAAATTATCTGGGAGATTTTTCCAGCACGGCCAAGCAGGTCCAGTTCAAGGAAACCGAGGCCCTGGAAGAAATGATGTCCTACGAGGCCAGGCTGTCGGGCAAGCCTTCCCTGGAAGGTCATCTGCTGTGGCAACTCTGCCTGTCCAATATCACCGAGGAAGAAGAGATTATTGGCGAGATCATCGTCGGCAACCTTAATTCCCAGGGGTACCTCGAACCAGCGCTCGAAGAAATCGCCTCCCAAACCTTGTCGCCCCTGGCCTTGGTGGAATCCGTACTGCGCCGCGTCCAGCGCTTCGATCCCGTGGGCGTGGCGGCTAGGTCCCCCAAGGAATGCCTGCTCGTGCAGTTGGACGTGCTCGGACAGGACGATCCCATCCTGGTGTCGCTGGTCGCCGACCATCTGGAGGACATCGAAAAACGCCGCTACAAGCCCCTGCTGCGCAAATTCAAGATCCAGATGGAAGACCTCAAGGCCTACCTGGACATCATCCAGACCCTCGATCCCATGCCCGGAGCGAGCTATGGCAGCGAGAGCACCATTTATGTCAGTCCCGATGTCTTCGTGTACGAATACGAAGGCGATTTCGTCATCGTCATGAATGACGACGGCCTGCCCAAGCTGCAACTCAGCCCGTACTACATGGAAGACACGTCCTTGGCGGTGAAGGGACCGGACCGGGAATACCTGCACGACAAGATGCGCTCGGCCCAGTGGCTCATGAAGAGCTTGCACCAAAGACAGAAAACCCTGTACAAAGTGGTCGAGAGCATCGTGCGCTTTCAGCGGGAATTTTTTGAACACGGGGTGACCAAACTGAAGCCGCTGATCCTGAAGGACGTGGCCGAAGACATCGAGATGCACGAATCCACGGTCAGCCGCATCACCACAAGCAAGTACGTGGCCACCCCGCACGGCATCTTCGAACTCAAGTTCTTTTTCAATTCAGCCCTGGATCTGGACGACGGCACCCAGGTCGGGTCCGAATCGGTCAAGGCCATCATCAAGAAGATGGTCAGCGAGGAAGATCCCAAGAAGCCCTACAGCGACGAAAAAATCGCGGCCGTGCTGAAGGAGAAGCTGGACGTGAACATCGCCCGCCGGACCGTGGCCAAATACCGCTCCGTGCTGGGCATCGAGTCCTCGTCCAAGCGCAAACAGGTGTTCTGATATTTCGCCCCAACCCGCGCCCCGCGCGGCTTGGGGAAACGACCAAAAACTCACGAGGAGGCTTCCATGAAGATTACCTTCAATTTCAAAAACTTCGACCCCTCTGATCATCTGCGGAAGTACGCCAAGGAACGATTTGGCAAGCTCGGTAAGTTCATCACCGGCATGGAAGACGCCGAACTGCAGGTCAACCTCGAAGTGGAAAAATTCCGCCATATCGCGGATATCGTGCTGACCGGCAAGAACGTGCATATCTCCGCCCGCGAGGACAGCGAGGATATGTACTCCACCGTCGATCTGGTCTGGGACAAGCTGGAAGCCCAGATGCGCAAGCTGCGCGACAAGGCCAAGAGCCAGCGCAAGGGCGGCAACGACACCGTGCGCATGGACATCATCCGCATCGACGAGGACCAGAGCGGCGTGCGGCGCCCCAACGTCCAGCAGACCGACCACTACGAGCCCAAGCCCATGGTCGTGGAAGAAGCGGCCATGCAGCTCGACGCCGTCGGCAATGAATTCCTGGTCTTCGTCAACGCCGAAAATGAACGCGTCAACGTCATTTACCGCCGGAAAAACGGGGATTTCGGCTTGATCGACCCCGGGGTATAGGGAATGAAGCTTGCCGAGTATCTGGATAAGGATCTGATCATCTCCGACCTTTCGGCCAGGACCAAATCCGAGGTCCTGGCCGAACTTGTTTCCCCGCTGGCCCGCAAATATCCCGGATTGGACAGCCAACGGATCTCCCAGATCCTCATGGATCGGGAAAAACTGGGTACGACCGGGATCGGGGACGGCATCGCCATTCCCCACGGCAAAATGGACAGCATCGAGCAGATTCTGATCATTATCGGCCGCAGCCGCGAAGGGGTGGATTTCGCCAGTCTCGATCACAAACCGGCGACCATCTTCTTCACCGTGCTGGCCCCGTCCACGGTGGTGGGACTGCATCTGAAGCTGTTGGCCCATGTCTCCCGGCTGCTCAAGGACGGCGCCTTCCGCCAGGCCTTCGCCACGGCCGCGGGACAAGACGACTTGTGGCATCTTCTCCAAACCGTCTGACAGCCGAGGCCGTCGTGCATTCCTCAGCCGAACGAAAAAACGTGGTCATCGTCTCCGGCATGTCCGGATCGGGCAAAAGCACCGCGCTCAAGGTTTTCGAGGACATGGGTTTTTTTTGCGTGGACGGCCTGCCCGCGCGCATGGCTCCGGCCCTGGTCGAGCTGTTCTTCAACTCGAAACCCGGCGAATATCCGGGCTTGGCCCTGGGCATGGATTTGCGCCAGACGGATTTTGTCGGTCAATGGCGTGAAGCCCTCGCGGACATGGAAAAACTGGCGGTCCGCCCGACCCTTGTCTTCACCGAGGCGTCCAGCCCAACCCTCCTGCGCCGGTACGCCACCACCCGCCGTCCCCATCCCCTGGCCACGGGCGACCTTGGCCTGGAGGGAGCGGTGGAGCGGGAACGGAACATCCTGGAGCCCATCCGCAACCACGCGGACCTGGTCATCGACACCTCGCACCATTCCGTGCATGATCTGCGTCGGGCCATTCAGGAAAAATGGGGCGCCCTGGAGAGCAAGGCCCAGGGCATGCGCGTGCACCTGATCTCCTTTGGCTTCAAATACGGAGCGCCGGCCGAGGCGGACATGACCACGGACCTGCGTTTCCTGCCCAATCCGTATTTCGACGAGCAGCTGCGTCCCCTGTCGGGGCAGGATCGGCCCATCGCGGAGTATGTCCTGGGCGCCGATCCAGGGCGGGAATATCTGCGCAGACTGCTCGATTTTCTGGATTTCACCTTGCCCCTGTACGCCGAGGAAGGGCGCTACCGGCTGACCATGGGCTTTGGATGCACCGGCGGCCGCCACCGCTCCGTGGCCGTGACCGAGGCCGTCCTGAAGCATCTGCGGACCCGAGGATACATGGTTTCGGTGGAGCACCGACACATGAGTCTTGGATAACCGCTTTGGAGGAACGATGGTTGGAGTGATCGTGGTTACCCACGGTGAGTTCGGAAAATACCTGCTCGAGGCCGCCCAGACCATTCTCGGCCCGCAGGAGCAGTGCGCCCATATCGCCGTCGAAGGAGTCATGGACATGAACGGCCTGCTCACGGAACTCAAATCCACGGTGCAGCGTCTGGAAACAGGCCATGGCGTCATCATCCTGACCGACATGTTCGGCGGCACGCCATCCAACATCAGCCTCTCCCTGCTCCAACCGGGCAAGGTCGATGTCCTGACCGGCGCCAACCTGCCCATGCTGCTGCGCGTATTGGGAATGCGCGATCAGGCCCTGCCCCAACTGGTCCAGGAGGCGAAAAAAGCCGCCATCCACGGCATCGTCGCCGCCGGTGAAGTTCTGTCGCGCAAGATCGAGGGTTAGCCCGTGCACTGGTTCCGCATCGACAACCGCTTGGTCCATGGACAGGTCATTGAAGCCTGGCTGCCGCATATCCGGGCCAAGATTCTGGTGGTGGCCAACGACGAATTGGTCGCCGATGAACTGCGCCAGGAAATCATGAGCCTGGCCGTGCCCAGCGGGGTGACCTTCCGCTGTTGCGCGGTCCGGGAAACAAACACCGAACTGCGCCGCCTGGACCAGGAAAAAACAGGACAGCACATGCTGGTCCTCTTCGCCACCTGCGCCGACGCGCGAACCGCCCACATGTCCGGGGTTGAATTCTCCACGGTCAACATCGGCAACCTGCATTACGGCCCAGGCAAGGAGCAGGTCTGCGAACACATCGCCCTTGGCCAGGACGACAGGAATTGCCTGGAATATTTCACGGAGCACGGAGTGGACATCGACTTCCGCTGCGTCCCGACCCGGCCGGCGAAGGTGAACCTATGACCACGTCCATGCTGCTCGGCGCCCAGGACCTGCCGGTCCTGCTTGGCGGCGGTTTTTTTTTGCCCTCCTCGCGCTGACCCGTTTCGGGATGGACGCGGGCTTCCTGCACCGCCCTCTGTTCGCCGCCGCCTTCTGGGCCCTCCTGACGTGGCGATACCAACCCGCCATGAATCTGGGCGTCTTCTTCGAACTGCTGTGGCTGGACCTGTTCCCGGCCGGAACGGTCATTCCGCCGCACGCCCTCTTCGCGCTCACGGCGAGCCTGACCGTCCTGGCCAACCTGAACGAGCCCAACATGCGCCTGACGACCCTGGTCCTCGTCGCCTCCTTCCCTCTCGCCGCGCTCGGCGCCTGGATGGAACGCGCCTATCGAACGCGCCAAAACCTGAATTTCACGGCCCTGCTTGTCTGGAGCCGCCGCAAGACAGCGAGCGAGTCCGCGCAGACGCCGCTTATCCTGCGGGCGTTGGGGGAGCAATTCGCGCTCTGCGGGGGAATTTTCGCGCTCTGCGCCTCGGCGCTTTTGGCCCTGGCCCGCGTCCTTGGTCCGTGGATCGAGGACGGCGTCCAGCCGGAATGGTTCATGCTCTGGATTGGGGCCAGCATTGGGGCCATTCTCGCTCTGCGCATCCGCACGGCCCATGCCGTGGGCGCGGCCAGCTTGGTCCTGGGCGTCCTGCTCGGGCTCTAATCCTCGCCGACAGCGATGTTATGACTTGGCAGCCGACAATAATTGTGATATTTAGCACAAACTTTATGTTCGTCATAAAACCCTTTGAGGAGGAATACCATGTCCGTTTATGTTTTCGGTCACAAGAATCCTGATTCCGACACCGTATGCAGCGCCATTGCCCTGGCCGACCTGAAGAGCAAGCTGGGCGTCGCCTGCACCGCCACCGCCCAGGGCGAGCTGGCTCCCGAGACCAAGTTCATCCTGGAAAAGTTCGGCGTCGCGGCTCCGGCCGTGAAGACGGAATATGCCGGCGAAAAGGTTTTCCTGGTTGACACGTCCGACCTGGCGCAGCTGCCCGAGGACATCAAGCAGGCCGAAGTCCTGGGTATCGTCGACCACCACAAACTGGGCGACCTGACCACCTCCAGCCCGCTGGAATGTTGGATCTGGCCCGTTGGCTGCACCGCCACGGTCCTGACCGCCATGTACAAGTTCCATGGCGTTGAGATCCCCAAGGCCATCGCCGGCATCATGCTCTGCGCCATCCTGAGCGACACCGTCATCTTCAAGTCCCCGACCTGCACCCCGGCTGACAAGGACGCCGCCGCTGAATTGGGCAAGATCGCCGGCGTGGCCGACTTGGCCGCCCTGGGCATGGAAATGTTCAAGGTCAAGTCCGCCGTTGAAGGCACTCCGGCCCGTGAACTCGTGCTGCGCGACTACAAGGATTTCAACATGAACGGCACCAAGGTTGGCATCGGCCAGCTGGAAGTTGTCGATCTGTCCATCCTGGACGGCGTGAAGGGCGATCTGGCCGCCGACATCGCCAAGCTGAAGGCCGAGAAGGGCAACCACTCCGTGTTCCTGCTGCTGACCGACATCATGAAGGAAGGCTCCGAGATCCTGATCGCTTCCGACGACGCGTCCGTGGTCGAGAAGGCCTTCGGCGTCAAGCCCGTGGACGGCAAGGCCTGGCTGCCCAAGGTCATGTCCCGCAAAAAGGATGTCGTGCCCAAGTTCGAAAAGACCTTCGCCTAGGTCTTTGCCCGCACGAATATAAAAAGCCCGTCCAGGTTCGCCTGGACGGGCTTTTTATATTCGAGGCGAGCCGAATCCGCGTGACGGCTTCACTTCCCTTGCGCGATGCACGACCGGGCCATCACGTCACGAATGAGCGCGGCGCGGATTCCGCGAAAAAGATCGCATGATTCGAAGTGAACAGGGGCGGGTTGCGTTGGACAATGGCGCGGACCGGCGGCGAGTTCAGCAGGCGGCGTTCCAAAAAACGCCGGGCTGCGGCGCGGTCCCAATCATTCTCGGGTTGGAATTTTCGATACAGGCCCAAGGGATTTTCGGCGGCGATGGGTTCCGACGCGGCGATGCCGTAGTGCTCCGGATTGTCGAGCAGTCCGGAGGCGCGGGGCAGATTCATGATCGAGATATTGAGAAAGCCTATTTCGGACGCGTGGGCTTCGAGAAAGGTCAGGGTCATTTCCGCGTCCGCCTCGGTTTCACCGGGCGTACCAAGCAAAATATAGACATAACTGGCGATGCCGGCGGCGGCGAGATTTTTCAGAATACGCGCCGCCGATTCCAGGCGGACGCCCTTGCCCAGCCGATCAAGCACTCGTTGCGAACCCGATTCCAGCCCGACCTGCAGCATACGACAGCCGCCTTGCGCCAAGCGCCGCACAAACGCCTCGTCCTCCAGCGTCGCTTCAAAGCGCACGAAACCAAACCAATCGAGGTCGGCCAAATCGTTGCTCTCGGCCAGCGCCTTCAGCATCTTCACCGGCACCGCGTTGTCGGTCAGTTGGAAATGGCGGATTCCGTGCCGATCCGCCAGGCTCCGCATCAATGCGGGCAGTTCCGCGGGGGGAAATGTTCTGTAAGGATGGATCGGAGCGGCCGCTTCCGGGCAAAAAAGGCATTTGCGCCAATAGCAGCCCCGCGACGCGGTCAGGGGTAGAATCGGTTGCGGCGAAAAGTACTCGCCGAGCCTGGCGAAACTGAAATCCGGGACAAAATCGATGCTGCTCGCGTCCTTGAGCGCATAGTCCGCCGGGGCTTCCCCCCGCGCCAGAGCCGCAAGCGTCGATTCTCCGGGACCGAACACCACGTGGTCGAAGGGCGGCAGGCGCAGGGCAAGCTGGCGCAAGGGCTCTTGCCAGGACGTGATCAGCCCGCCGCCGGCAACCAGGACTACGCCCGGCAGAGCACGCCGCAGCAGCCCAGCCAGTTCAAAAGCGGGAATGGCCTGATGAATGAAGTTGATCGAAATGGCGACAATCCGAGGGCCGGCTGCGGCGATCCGAGGAATCAAATCGTCCTGGAAATAGTCCGCGAACAGGGTGCGGACCTCTCCGCTGGCCGTCCGGTCAAGATCCTCGGGTGCAAAGGGGGAGAGATCCGGATGCTGATAATCCCCCAGCGTCAAACGCTCACCGCCAGTTGGCGCACCCCATGCCGCCAACAACCGGTTGAGATAGCGGACAGCCGTGGCGTAGCGCGCAAAATTTTTACCGGCCTCCGCCGAGCGCACCAGAGCCAGGGATTCGGCCCGGTGTTGCAAGGCGCGCCGCAGACTGGTCTCGATCCGCGTTCCGGCCCGCGCCGCCAGTCGTTCGGCATCCAGCAAATAGAGATAGGCGTCCAGGTTGGCGTCGATGGCCAGGGTCGACACGCCGTGCGCGGTCAGGTGGGCAAGCAGCACGGCCAGCGCCAACGGCGGTTCGGCCGGCTTGAGGGCGGGCGGCTGCACCAGGACGATATCGGTCATCACGAATCACACTGAAAAAATCATTTTTGTCATCGACAGAAGAAACATCCGCTGCATCCATCTGAAACTGGATTCCGGCTTTCGCCGGAATGACGAATGACGGATTTCGCTCCGGCGCGACTTTTGCGGTTCAAAATCACGGCGGCTGGTCAAAGCCTGAGCCTACTGCAATGTTTCCGCGCTCCTCACGTCCTTCCGTAAGGCCTCGACCTTGCCGCGCAGATATTCCGCCACCAGATCTCCCATGTCCGCGTCGCCGGAATGCTCCAGGGCATAGCGGCGCAAATCCTCCTCGCTTTCCTTTTCCATGCGCTCGGACTCCATGAACATGAGATAGACGAGTCCCAGGGCGGCGTTGTTCTCCACGCTCCCGTCGCACAAATGCTGGAGCTGATCGTCGGACACGGTTTCGAACAGGCGGTCCGCGAACTGGTTGATCCATTTTTTGTACAGCTCGGGCATGAGGTCCGGAATGAGTCCGGCCAGACGTTCGGCGGCATCGGCGGTGACGTTGGGCATGGTCACCAGGAAGTATTCGGTCAGGGCTTCCTGGCGGCGTTCGGCGGTGTTCGAGAACTTGTCGAGGATGACCAAGAAGATGTGGGCCCGCATCTGGGCTTGGGTCAGAGGCATGCTACACTCCAAAGGGGATCAGACAGTCCGGATTTTCGGCCATGGCGGCCATGACGATGCGCGCGCAGGCCTCGGCGTCGGATTGGGCGTGATGGTGATTCAGATCAAGACCCAAAAAGCGGCACACGTCCGGCAGTTTGGTCGGACGCAGATCCCACTGGCTGCGGGCCAGATCGACGGTGCAGACAAAGGGCAGACGCGGCGCGGGCAGGCCAGCCATGGCGCAGCACGTGTCGAGGACCGCGCGGTCAAAACGGGCGTTGTGCGCGGCCAGAAAATTCACGTCCGCCAAAAAATCGGCGTGCGCAATCCAAAACTCCCGGAAAGTCGGGCTGTCCTTCACGTCCCGCCAATGCAGACCGTGCACGTTGACGCAAAAAGGGGAAAATTTGGCTCGCGGCGGGCGGATCAGATGATAAAGGCTGTCTTCGATCCGTCCATCGCGCACTTTGACCAGACCCACGGCGCAGGCGCTGTCGCGCTTGGAGTCCGCGGTCTCGAAATCGAGGGCCACATAGGCCTTGGAGGGGGACATATCAGCAGATGCGCGGGAGTTGCTCGCCTTCGAGCATGTCCATGAGTCGGGTCCCGCCCAGCGGCGTTTCCAGGACGACCTTGCCCGCGTGCTCGGCCCGGACCTCGCCGATGCGGGCCGCGTCGTGTCCCAGGGGGTCGGCCTGCATGATGGCCAAGGCCTGGGCCGCGAACTCCTCCGGGAGAATGCACAAAAACTTGCCTTCGTTGGCCAAATACAGCGGATCCAGCCCCAAAAAGGAGCATCCGCCGCTGACCTCGGGTCGCACCGGAATATGGTGCTCGAAAATCCGGCATTCGACCCCGGACTGCCCGGCGATCTCATTGAGGGTCGTGGCCAATCCGCCCCGGGTCGGATCGCGCAGGACATGGATCTCGGGGATGGCTTCCAGCAGGCGGATGATGAGATGGTTGAGGGACGCGCAGTCCGAGGCCACCGGGGCGTCAAAGGACAGGCCCTCGCGCTGGGCCAGGATGGCCAGGCCATGGTCGCCCATGCAGCCGCTGACCAGGATGGCGTCGCCCACCGTGGCGCGCCGGCCGCTCGGAGCCTCGGGCACGAAAATCTCGCCAATGCCGGTGGTGTTGATGAAAATTTTGTCGACCATGCCCTTGGGCACGACCTTGGTGTCGCCCGTGACCACCAGCACGCCGGCCTCGCGCGCGGCGTGGCCCATGGAGGCGACGATGCGCTCCAGATCGGCCATGGGCAGCCCTTCCTCGATGATGAACCCACAGGTCAGGAAACGCGGCCGCGCGCCGAGCATGGCCACGTCGTTGACCGTGCCGTGCACGGCCAGAGCGCCAATGTCTCCGCCGGGGAAAAAAATCGGATCCACGGTGAAGGTGTCGGTGCTGACGGAAATGGGGCCGGCGACATCCAACAGCGCGGCGTCGTCGAGGCGGTTCAGATATTCATTGCCGAAATGCTTGAGAAAAAGGTCCCCGATGAGACGGTGCGAAGCCTTGCCGCCACTGCCCTGGTCCAAGAGAACGAGTTCCGCCATGAAGTGATCCTTATACCGAATATTTGTAGTAGGCCGCGCAGGACCCCTCGGTCGAGACCATGCACGGTCCCACGGGCGAGGCGGGCGTGCAGGCCGTGCCGAAAAGCGGACACTGATTGGGACCGATCTTGCCCTTAAGCACGTCGCCGCATTTGCAACCCTTGATTTCCGGCACGTCCTCCAAGGTCAGGCCAAAGACGCGCATGGCGTCATGGGCCGCGTACTCATCGCGAATGGCCAGCCCGCTGCCGGGGATCAGGCCGATGCCACGCCAGAGGGCGTCGGTCGGTTCAAAAACATCGTACATGACCGAAACGGCCTTGGCGTTGCCCGCGTCGGAGACCACGCGCGTGTAGGCGTTGACGACCTCGGCCCGGCCCTCGCGGCGCATGGCCACGAACAGATGCAGGGCCTGCAGGATATCCAGGGGTTCGAACCCGGCCACGACGGCCGGGATACCGTGCTTTTCGGCCAGAAAACGATAGGGCTCCACGCCGATGACGGCCGAGACATGGCCGGGCAGCAAAAAGGCCTGCACCCGGAGGTCCGGGTCGGCGACCAGGGCTTCCAGGGCCGGGGGCACCAGCTTATGGAAGCCGAGCACGGAAAAATTGGTCAGACTCTGCTCGCGGGCGGCCTGCATGGTCGCGGCAATGGCCGGAGCCGTGGTCTCGAAACCCACGCCCAGAAAAACGACCTTGTCGGCCGGATGGTTCTGGGCGATTTTCAGTGCGTCAAAAGGCGAATAGACGACCTTGATCCGCGCTCCGGCAGCCTGGGCCATTTTCAAGGTGCGCTTGTCCGGTCCGGGCACGCGCATCAGATCGCCAAAAGTCGCGATGATGACGTTCCGTTCGGCCAGCTTCAGAAACGCGGCCACCTCGCTGTCATGGGTCACGCAAACCGGGCAGCCAGGGCCGGACAGGTGCACGACCTGACCGGACAACAGCGAGCGCACGCCGCTGCGGAAAATGGACACGGTGTGCGTGCCGCAGACTTCCATGAAGCGGAGTTCGCCATCGAGTTCGGCATGAATCCGGTCCAGCACGGCCCGGCACAGTTGCGGATCCTTGAAGTTATCAAACAAGTTCAAGGTTCAGCCCTTCCTCGAAAAGTTTCAGGGTGGCGATGGCTTCCTCGCGGTCCAGCCGGGTCAGGGCGAAGCCGGCGTGCACAATGACGAAGTCACCCACGGCGGGCTCTTCGGAAATGACGTCCAGACGCACGTTCTGACGCACGCCGCCGACCTGCACTTCGGCATTTTTTCCATCGATCTTCAATATTTCCATCGGAATCGCGAGGCACATGGCACATCTCCCGCTTTGCATTTTGTCAGCGGTGTTGCTAAATCCCCGCCTGTTTTGTGTCAATGAACTCTTCCTTTCCCGCTCGACCAGGAACCAACCCATGCCGCACCTCGCCCCCAGTCCCGCTCCCGCCCTGGAACGCATTCCGACCAGCCCCCGGGGCGTGATTCCCTCGGACGCGCAGTGCCGGATCTGGTGGGACGAGCATGGCATGTTCGAACACATCAAGGTCCACAGCCAGCTGGTGGCCGACGTGGCCACGGCCCTGGCCGTCATAGCGGCGAACAAGGGCCTGGAGCTTGACCTAGCCACGGGATGGGACGATTTCATCCAGAGCGTGCGGGCCGCCGGCCTGCTGCACGATCTGGGCAAGACCTATTCCATTCAGCACGGCGGCAACCACAGCCAGCTGGGAGCGGCCTGGACCCTGGATCTGACCCGCAACCCGGCCATCGCCCAAGGCGTCATGCACCATGTTTTCTGGCCCGGCGAGCAGGACCCGCGGCGCTTTTTCCTGCCCTTGGCCGTGATCTACGCCGACAAACGGGTCATGCACGACCGACTGGTCAGTCTGGAAGAGCGCTTCGCCGATCTGCGCGCCCGCTACGGTCACAACGAACGCAGCCGGGCCCTCATCGCAACCTCTCACGCCCAGGGCGCGGAACTGGAACACATCCTCAGCACCTTTTTACGGGAAGATCTCCATGCATATTTTACTGATCGCTGGCGGCTGGTCCGCTGAGCGCGAAGTGGCCCTGAGCGGGGCCCGCCAGATTGAAATCGGCCTCGAAAACCTCGGCCATAAGGTCACCCTGTTCGACCCGGCGCGGGACCTACGCGGCCTGACGGCCGCAGCCCAGGGGCAGGATTTCGCCTTCATCAACCTGCACGGCTCGCCGGGCGAGGACGGACTGGTGCAAAGCCTGCTGGAGCGTCTGAATCTGCCTTATCAGGGCGCTACGTCCAACGCCTCCCTGCTGGCCCTGAACAAGGCCGTGTCCAAGCAGCTCTTCGAGGAGGTCGGCTTGAACACGCCGACCTGGGAATTCGTGCCGGCCCGCCACGTTAGAGACTGGCGGCCCCGTCTGCCCTTTCCCCTGGTCATCAAGCCCAACACCGGCGGATCAAGCATTGGCGTGGGGCTCATCCATTCCGAGGCGGAACTGGAAATCTTTTTGGACAAGCCGGAACTGGCCGGCCTCGATCTCCTGGCCGAGGAGTTGATTCCGGGACAGGAGCTGACCTGCGGCGTGCTGGACGGCGAGGTCCTCCCGCCCATTCTCATCCGGCCCAAGCACGGCGTGTTTTTCGACTACGAAAGCAAGTACGTGACCGGAGCCTCGGAAGAAATCTGTCCCGCGCCCATCTCGCCGGAGCTGACCCAGACCCTGCAGCGCATGGCCCGCGCCGCCCACGACGCCCTGGGCCTGACCGACTACAGCCGGACCGATTTCATGGTCCGCGACGGCGACGCGCCCTACATTCTGGAAGTCAATACCCTGCCCGGCATGACCGCGACCAGCCTGCTCCCGCAGGAAGCCCAGGCCGTGGGTCTGTCCTTCGAACAGCTCCTGGCCCGGCTGATCGAGCTTGGGCTGCGTAAAAAATGCCCCAACTAGCGCGGCCGGGCCTCGGGCCGCGCCTCTTTCGCCACGCCTATTCCCTGCTCTGGCTCCTGGCCCTGCCCTTTTTGCCGCTGTCCGCGCGCCTGCGCGTCGGATGGCGGCAACGGCTGGGTCTGGGCTTTCCGTCAGACTGCGACCTCTGGATCCAGGGCGCGTCCGCCGGCGAATGCGCCCTGGTCAACGCCATCCTGGACAGCCCGAATTTCGCGGCCCTGGCCGCGACCCGGCCCCTGACCGTCCTGGCCACGTCCTGCACGGAGCAGGGGCTCGGGATTCTGCGCGCGGCCCCGCCCCGGCCCAACGTGACCGTGCACGCGCGTTTTTTTCCTTTTGACCTGCCGGCGGTCATGGACCGCGTTGTCCGCAAAGTCCGGCCCAAGGTGCTGACACTGCTGGAGACCGAGATCTGGCCCGGCCTGCTGCTGGCCTGCGCCCGGCGCGAAATTCCGGCGGTCGTGCTCAACGCCCGCATGACTCCCGCGTCCCTGGCCGGCTATCTGGCCCTGCGCCCCGTGCTCGCCCGACTGGCCCCGGCCCGCGTCGGAGCCATGGCCCCGGACGACGCCCGGCGTTTCGGACTGGTCTTCGGGGCGGACCGCGTGAACGTGACCGGCAACATCAAGTTCGACCGGGCCATGGACACGCCCTTCCTGGCGCGCACCGCCAATCCCCTGGCCCATCTCATCCCGGAGCGCGCTCCGTTCATCGTCCTTGGCTCGGTGCGCGCGGAGGAAGAAACGCCGGTGCTGGAACTGATCCGCGCCCTGCGCGCCGCGCGACCGGACTGCGTCATCGGCCTCTTTCCCCGCCACATGCACCGCTGCGAACCGTGGCGCGGGCGGCTGGCCGACGCCGCCATCCCCTTCCAAAATCGGTCCGCGCTGACCGGAGCGGCTCGGCCGGGCTTGGTGATCGTCTGGGATCAATTTGGGGAACTTTCCCCGGCCTATGCTCTGGCCCACAGCGCCTTTGTCGGCGGCAGTCTGGCCCGCCTGGGCGGACAAAATTTCCTGGAGCCCCTGGCCCAGGGCGTGCTCACGGCCGTGGGTCCGCATGTGCGCAATTTCGCCTGGGTCGGGGCGGACATTTTCACGGACCTGGTCACGTGCGAAGCCGACCCGGTCCTGCTCGCCGCCATTCTCCTGGCTCCGGCTCCGCCGCGCGACGAGGTCCGGGCCCGATTCCAGGCCTATGTCCGGGCCCGCCAAGGCGCGACCTCGGCCAGCACCGCTCTTCTCGATCCATACCTTTCCCAGGAGTAACCATGCCCGAGGTCATCGCCATCATCCCGGCCCGGTACGCCAGCACGCGCTTTCCAGGCAAGCCGCTGGCCCTTATCAACGACTACCCCATGTTCTGGCACGTCTTCGCCCGCGCCGCGCGCTGCCCGCTCATCACACGAGTGGTCCTGGCCACGGACGACGAGCGCATCCGCGCCAAGGCCGAGGAACTGCACGTGCCCGTGCTCATGACCAGCCCGGATCATCCCAGCGGCACGGACCGCGTCCTGGAGGCGGCGCGTCTGCTCGGGGCGGCCGCCGACGCGGTGGTCGTCAATGTCCAGGGCGACGAGCCGGCCCTCGACCCGGCCATGCTGACGGAGTTGATCGAACCTTTCGCCGATCCGACCGTGCAGGTCGCCACTCTCGGGCACGAAATCAGCGCTGAGGAAGCCGCCTCGCCGGACAAGGTCAAGATCGCGCGCGCCGCCTCGGGCCGGGCCCTTTATTTTTCGCGCGCCCCCATTCCCTTTGGTCGCGACACAACGCCCCGGTATATCGGCCATATCGGGCTCTACGCCTTCCGCTTCGCCGTTCTTGAAAAATTTAGCGCTTTGGGCGAAAGTCCGCTGGAGCGGCTGGAAAAGTTGGAACAGCTCCGCCTGCTCGAAGCCGACATCCCCATCCACGTGGTCATCACCGCCCGCCAAAGCCATGGCGTGGACCGGCCCGAAGATCTGCCCACAATCCGCGAACTCATGCGAGGAGAACATATATGAAAGCATTACTTGCCCTGGAGGACGGCGCTTGGTTCGCCGGCCAGTCCTTCACTGGCCAGGGCGAAGCCGGCGGCGAGGTCATCTTCAACACCGGCATGTCCGGGTACCAGGAAATCCTGACCGACCCGTCCTATTACGGCCAGATGGTCTGCATGACCTATCCCCTCATCGGCAATTACGGCGTCAACCTGGACGACGTGGAATCGGCCCGCGTGCATTGCCCGGCCTTCATCGTCAAGGAGTGCTGCAAGAAGCCCTCGAACTGGCGGGCCACGGAAAGCCTGCCCGACTATCTGGTCCGCCACGGGATCATGGGCCTGGAAGGCATCGACACCCGCGCCCTGACCCGGCACTTGCGCATCCACGGGGCCATGCGCGGCGTGATTTCCACCGAGAACATCACGCCCGAGGAACTGGCGGCCAAGGCCAAGGCCCTACCGTCCATGGAAGGGGCCAATCTGGTCGATTTCGTCGCGCCCACGGGCCCCTATTATTGGACCGGAACGGGACCGATTCCCGCGAGCATGGACGGCGACCTTCCCCTGTGGCCGGAAGACGACGCGGACCGAATCAGGGTCGTGGTCTATGACTATGGCGTCAAATGGAACATCCTGCGCCTGCTGGCCGCCGAAAATCTGACCATGCTCGTCGTGCCGCCCCTGTTCCCGGCGGAATATGTCAAAAAACTGGCGCCACATGGCGTCTTCCTGTCCAACGGACCCGGCGACCCGGCCACGCTGACCGGCGCCATCGCCATCATCAAGGACCTCTGCGAGACCTATCCCGTGGGCGGCATTTGCCTGGGCCACCAGCTGCTGGGCATCGCCCTGGGCGGCTCCAGCTTTAAGCTCAAGTTCGGCCATCACGGCATCAACCACCCCGTGCGCGACGACATCACCGGAAAGATCGAAATTTCTTCACAAAACCATGGTTTTTGCGTAGACATCTCCAATCTTTCGTTTCTGGAGCAGACCCACGTCAACCTGAACGACAACACCCTGGAAGGCTTCCGCCACCGGACCAAGCCCATCTTCAGCGTCCAACACCACCCGGAAGCCGGTCCCGGTCCCCACGACAGCCAGTATTTCTTCGGCCGTTTCCGCCGCATGCTGGAAACCGGCCGAGTTCAATAACGCACACCCCCCTGGAGCAGACATGTCCGCAGATATTCTCAAGGCAAAGAAACAACTTGGCGAAGTGCACATGCTGCTCAAACAGGGGAAGCTCCTGGCCGCCGTGGCTAGCATCCACGACGCCCTCGGGTTCATGCTCAAGGCCCAGCTGATGAAGCACGAACAGACGGCCTTCACCGAGGCGCTGGACAAGGCGGCCTACCTGCTGGCCAACGACCGGGGCCTGCAAAAAATCTATCCCTTGCAAATCCGCTACACGCCTGGGGAGGAACGGGAATTTCTTTCCGGGCTGTCCAACCTGTTCGCCTTTTTGCAGGAAAACCTGACCGAGGAAGCCAACGCCCTCATCGCCGCGCGGGAGGAATTCAAGCGCAAGCAACTCGCCCTGGCGCGGGAGCTGCTCCAGAATGACGATACCGACAAGGCCCGCCAGATCTGCGACAAACTCATCGGCGACGCCCAACACGACAACGAATTAAAACTGACCGCGGCCGACATGTTCCTGGAATTCGGCAAATACGAGGAAGCGCTGGAATACCTCAAGGCCGCCTACACGGACAATCCGGATTCAGCCAATGTCTTCAATAAATTGGGCATGGCCCTGCGTAAATCCGGCCATTTCGAGGAAGCGGAAAAATTCTACATCCAGGCCCTGGAACGCTCCGGCCGCAACGAATACATCTATTTCAACCTCGGCCGGGTCTACCTGGACATGAAGCAATGGAAAAACGCCGCCACCGCCGCCGACCGCGCCCTGGCCATCAACCCGGAGTTCGGGGAGGCGAAGAAGATGAAGATGTTCGCGGTGAAGCAGATGGGGGGGTGAGCCCTCCTTGAACGCCGCCGCCCCAGGGTCCCCCAACGAGGAGCCTCTGTTGCCGTCATCAAGCACCACCCTTGGCATGCAAGGTGCTTGGTGCTCAAGAACCACGGCGCAACCAAATCCTTGACACGTCTCGGGCCATCAAGAGGGGGAGAACATGCACTTGCGAAAACGCATCCTGGTCACGGGGGGCGCTGGATTTCTGGGTTCACATCTGTGCGAACGTCTGCTCGGCGACGGCTGCGAAGTCATTTGCGTGGACAATTTCTTCACCAGCTCCAAACAGAATATCGAGCATCTCCTTGAAAATCCCCGCTTCGAACTGATCCGGCACGACATCACCTTCCCCCTCTACGTGGAGGTGGATGAAATCTACAATTTGGCCTGCCCGGCATCGCCCATTCATTATCAGCACGATCCTGTGCAGACCATCAAGACCTGCGTGCACGGAGCCATCAACATGCTGGGCCTAGCCAAGCGGCTACGCATCCCCATCTTTCAGGCCTCCACGTCCGAAGTGTACGGCGATCCGGAAATCCATCCCCAGCCGGAATCCTACTGGGGCAACGTGAACCCCATCGGATATCGATCCTGCTACGATGAAGGCAAACGCTGCGCCGAATCTCTCTTCTTCGCCTACCATCGGCAGCACGGCTTGCCGATCAAGGTTGGGCGCCTCTTCAACACCTATGGCCCGCGCATGCACCCCAACGACGGACGCGTGGTTTCGAACTTCATCATGCAGGCGATCCAGAACAAGCCCATCACCATATATGGCGACGGCTCTCAAACACGATCGTTCTGCTATGTGGACGATCTAGTGGAACTGATGATCCGCTTCATGAGGAACGATCACGAGTTCTGCGGACCGCTGAACATGGGCAACCCCGGCGAGTTTTCCATTCTGGAACTGGCCCAGCAGATCGTGAAATTGACGGGAAGTTCCTCGACAATCTCGTTCGATCCCCTGCCCAACGACGATCCCAAACAACGGCGTCCTGACATCTCCACCGCGCAAACCCGATACGCGTGGGAGCCAAAAGTACGGCTGTGGGACGGTCTGACCCTGACCAGTGCGTATTTCAAAAAGCTCCTGGCTTCGGCCGAGTTGCGAGAGAGATAGGCAATGCGCATCTTGGTGACAGGCGGAGCCGGATACATCGGCAGCCATACCTGCAAGGTACTGGCTCATCAGGGGCATACCGTGATCGTTTATGACAATCTGTCCACCGGGCACAGGGAACTGGTCCGCTGGGGCGATTTCGTTCACGGAGATATTCTGGACACGCAACGCCTGCGCTCTTGCATCCGGCAACACAAAATCGAAGGAATCATCCATTTCGCGGCCAGCGCCTATGTCGGCGAGTCGGTCGTTGATCCCGGAAAATACTTTCGCAACAATGTCTGCGGCACGCTGAGCATTCTCGACGCCATGCGGGACGAAGGCGCACCACACATAGTGGTTTCCGGCACCTGCGCGGTCTACGGATCGCCGGAAAAAATGCCCATCACCGAAGACACGCCAACCAACCCCATCAATCCCTACGGAGCGAGCAAACTGTTCATGGAGCGAATGCTCGCCGACTATGAAAAGGCGCATGGCATCAAATGGATGTCGCTGCGCTATTTTAACGCGGCAGGATGCGATCCGGAGGGGGAAACCGGCGAATGGCATGAACCAGAAACCCACCTCATTCCACGAGCACTGATGGCCGCGATGGGACAGATTCCGGCCCTGGAAATTTTTGGGGATGACTATCCGACGCCGGATGGGACCTGCATCCGGGATTATGTGCATGTGACGGATTTGGCGGACGCGCATGCCAAAGCTATCCGATACATTGAGCAGCAGGGAGTGTCACAAACCCTGAACCTTGGAACCGGCAAAGCTTTCTCGATTGGAGACGTCATCCGCGTTGCCGAGAACGTCACGAGCCGCCCCGTTCCTCGCGTGATCTCCGCGCGCCGAAACGGAGACCCTGCGACATTGGTTGCCGATGCAAGCAACGCGACACGTACATTGGCTTGGCAAGCTCAATACGCAAACATTGACGTTATAATATCGACAGCCTGGAGTTGGATGACGGCCGGCAAGATGCAAAGAGACTCGATTTGCTCTTTGAATGCCCGATGACCGTTCCCACCTCGCATGCCGTACGGAGATAGCATGAGTCAAAGGGTGCTCATAACCGGAGCAGATGGATTCATTGGCTCCCATCTAGCCGAAACCCTGGTCCGGGCAGGATACAACGTCCGAGCCATGGTTCAGTACAATTCCTTTAGCAGCCATGGCTGGCTGGATGGCTCCCCCCATGCGCCGCACATGGAATTCCTCGCCGGCGACATACGCGACGAACATTTCATGCGCCGAGCCGTGGCCGGCTGCGACGTTGTCTTCCATCTGGCCGCTCTCATCGCCATTCCCTACTCCTATGTCGCGCCCCGCTCCTATGTGGACACCAACATCCTGGGCACGCTCAACGTGGCACAGGCTTGCCGCGACCTCAACGTGGCCCGGCTGGTGCACACCTCCACCAGCGAGGTGTACGGCACAGCCCGGTTCGTTCCCATCACCGAGGAGCACCCCCTGCAGCCGCAGTCACCGTATTCGGCGAGCAAGATCGGAGCGGACCAGCTCGTGCTATCCTACCACCATGCCTTTAAGACGCCGGTCGCGATCATCCGGCCGTTCAACACCTACGGACCTCGCCAATCCACACGGGCGGTAATCCCGGCCATCATAACCCAGCTCGCCGCCGGCCAGCGACGCATCAAGCTCGGCGCGCTCTCGCCCACGCGGGATTTCAATTTCGTCGGGGATACGGTCCGCGCCTTCCTGGCCATGGCCCAAGCTCCCGATGTACTGGGCAGGGTGGTGAACATCGGCAGCAACTTTGAAATCTCCATCGAAGACACGGCCACGCTCATCGGTGAAGCCATGGGCCTGGACTTCGAAATCGTCCGCGACGCCCAACGCCTGCGCCCTGCCGACAGCGAGGTGGAACGCCTGTGGTGCGACAACACCCTGGCCCGGACCCTGACCGATTGGGAACCCGAATACGCCGGCCGGGACGGCTTCCGGCGTGGTCTTGCCATCACCGCCCAATGGTTTCAGGACCCCGACAACCTCCAACGGTACAACGCCGGGGTATACAATGTCTAAACGCGCGATCATCTTGGCTGGCGGCCTCGGCAGTCGCCTTCGTCCATACACGGTGGTGCTTCCCAAGCCCCTGATGCCCATCGGCCCATACCCCATTCTGGAAGTTGTCATCCGCCAGCTGGCGTCCCACGGCTTCACCGGCATCACCCTGGCCGTGAACCACCAAGCGGAAATCATCAAAGCCTACTGCAATTCCGGCAAACGTTGGGGCGTGCATATCGAATATTCCATGGAAAAAAAGCCTCTTGGCACCATGGGCCCCCTCAAGCTCATCCGCGACCTGCCCGACAACTTCCTGATCATGAACGGTGACGTGCTGACAGACCTCGACTTTGGCGCGTTTCACGCCCACCACTCCCTGCGCGGCAACGGCTTTACCGTGGCCACCTGCCAGCGCGAGATGCGTTCCGAATTTGGCGTGCTGGAACTCAACGGCGACGACACCCTGCACGGATTCCGCGAAAAGCCCGTGGTGCACTACAATGTCAGCATGGGGATCTACATGGCGTCCAAGCGCATCCTCGACTTCATCCCCGACGACGAGGCCTACGGGTTCGACAATCTCATGCTGGACATGATGGCCGTCCAACATGCCGTGCATGTCTACCGCCACAACGGCTACTGGCTCGATATCGGCCGTCCCGACGACTACATGACCGCCATCGACATGTTCGAGGCCAACGCATCCATGTTTCTCAAGCAAGGAGACCAACGTGTGGCGCGTGCCGCTGTTTGATCTGGACTTCGACGCCCGCGAGGAAAAAGCCGTGCTGGCCGTGCTGCGCCGGCGTTGGTTGACCATGGGCGAAGAAACCCTGTCCTTCGAACAGGAATTCGCGACCATGTTGGGCCACGGATCGCAATGTCTGGCCATGTCCAGTGGCACGGCGGCCCTGCATGCGGCCATGCATCAACTCGATCTGCGCCCCGGAGACGAAGTGGTCGTCCCCGCCCTGACTTTTGTGGCCGACGCCAACGCCGTGGCCATGTGCGGCGCAACCCCCGTGCTGGCGGACTGCGCCTCGCTCCAGGATTGGAACATGAGCGCGGAAACCATCGCCCGCGTCCTCACTCCACGCACCAAGGCAGTGCTGGTGGTCCACTACGCCGGCCAGCCCTGCGACATGGACTCCATCGTCGCCCTGTGCCGGGAACGCGGTCTGCCCCTGGTGGAGGACGTGGCCCACGCCGTGGGGGCCACGTATAACGGCCGCCAGTGCGGCGCCTTCGGCGACATGGCCTGCTTCAGCTTTTTCAGTAACAAGAACCTTTCCTGTGGCGAAGGCGGCATGTTCGTGTCACGCGATCCCGACCGCATCCAACGCGCGCGGCTGTTCCGCTCCCACGGCATGACCACCCAGACCCTGGACCGTCACAAGGGCAGGGCCGACAGCTACGACGTCCTCGCGCCGGGCCTGAACTACCGCATCACCGAAATAAACGCCGCCCTCGGCCGAGTGCAATTGGCCAAGCTAGCGGACAACAACACCCGCCGGCGTCGGCTGACGAACTGCTACGCCCTGGCTCTGGCCAACGCGCCCGGCCTTTCCCGCCCCTGGCCCGACCCCGATGATGTTCGCCGTTCCGCCTGCCACATCCTGCCCGTGCTGCTGCCGCCGGGAACGGATCGGGCCGCAGTCATGGCGGGCATGCGCCAACAGGGCGTGCAGACATCGATCCACTACCCGAATCTCCAAACCTTCACCGCCTATGTCGGCCTGCTCCACGGGGCCTCCGTGGCCGCGGAAATTTGCGCCAGAGAGTTGACACTCCCCTTGTTTCCTTCCATGACCGAGTCCATGGTTCACGAGGTCG
>CAYLNA010000004.1:25638-38231 GCA_964384665.1 uncultured Desulfovibrionaceae bacterium
GAGTTGACACTCCCCTTGTTTCCTTCCATGACCGAGTCCATGGTTCACGAGGTCGTCGCTATTTTGCGGGCGCAACTTTTGCAACAGGACGTGGTATGAATATTCTGGCGGTCGGCGCGCACTTTGATGATGTGGAGCTGGGATGCAGCGGGACCATCATCAATCACGTCCGCAAGGGCGACAATGTCACCGTGCTGGTACTGACCAACTCCGGCTACGCCGATCCCAATGGCAACATAGTTCGCACCGACGATGAAGCACTGGAAGAAGGTCGGGCTGCCGCAGCCATCATGGGCGCTGAACTGCTGACATTGAATTACAAAACGTTCTTCTTGCAATTCAACGAGGAAGTAACACTCTACCTGAACAGGCTCATCAAAGACCGCAATATAGACACTGTATATTGTCACTGGATCCACGACCTACACCGCGACCACCAGTGCGCCGGACAGAACACCATCATGGCTTCGCGCCACGTTCCGCGCGTCCTCATGTACCGCAGCAACCACTACGATACCCCGTACACATTCACCGGAAACGTCTATTCCGACATTTCCAGCGCCATGACGCAGAAAATCGAAGTCATCAAGGCGCACAAGTCTGAGCTGGAACGGGTGCGCTACGAATGGATCGACTTCTTTACCCGCCTCAATGCCAACGACGGACAGAAAATCGGCGTTGAGTACGCGGAATGCTTCGAAATCGTCCGGTATCGAATATAACACCAATGCGCGTCACCATCCACCAACCCGACTTCATGCCATGGCTCGGGTTCTTCGACCGCTGGCGTACGAGTGACGTGTACATCGTGTTGGACGATGTGCAGTTCCTGCGTCGGGGCTGGCACCATCGCGACAAGATCAAGACCACTGCCGGCCCGGCTTGGCTCACCGTGCCGGTCCGCCAAAAAGGTCGCTACGAACAGCCCATCCGCGAGGTGCTGCTGGACGGCGACACATGGAAGCGCAAGCATCTGGCCGCCATCCGCGCCGCCTACGGCCGCGCTCCGCGCTTCGGTGCAGTGTTCACCGAGCTGGAAGCTCTCTACGCCCGGTCGCATGCGCGGCTCATGGAACTGAATCTGGATCTGCTGCGTTGGTTCGCCAGACACTTCGGCATCGCGACGCCCATGATGCTGGCTTCGACCTGCGCGGCGCAGCATCGCGGCACGGCCCGACTGGTGGAACTGTGCCAGCACCACGGCGCGAGCGTCTACCTCACCGGCACGGGCTCGCGGGCCTATCTGGAGGAGGCGCTCTTTACAGCGCACGGGATGCGCGTGGAGTGGCAGCAATTTGAGCATCCCGTATATCCGCAGTTGCATGGTGACTTCGTGCCGGGCTTGTCGGCCCTGGACGCCCTGATGATGGGCGGCGCGATCATACCCTCTGGCCGAGAGGCTGCCGCGTGACGGCGTATCTCGCGCCCCTGCCCTGGGATTCCGCCCACCTTGGCCTGCCCTGCGCCCGTCTGGACTGGTCGCCCCCTCTGCCGATCTCTCCCGTGGCCCTGGCGACGGAGATTGCCGCCGCATTGTCGGCAGCTGCGCCGGCCGCCCTGGTGGCCGCAAAACTGCCGGCCGGCCGCTGCGAACCGCGGGCGTTACAGGCAGCTCTGCCGAAATGGCGCGTGAAAATGCTGGGGGTGGAGGTGGTGCATCATCGCCCCGCAGGCGTGTCGGATGTCGTCGGCGGCAGTGATGTGACATTCTATCCGGGCACAGCAGACCCGGCGCCATTCCTCCCCTTGGCATGGGACATGCGTTACAGCCGATACCACTTGGACCCGAAAATAGACACCGCCCGCGCCGTGTCCTTGTGGGAAGCTTCCATCACCGATCATTGTCGCGGCTTTGCCCAGGAGGTCGCCGTGATCGCGCAGGCTGGGCGGCCGGCCGGGATGGCGACGCTGCATCTCGATGTGGCCTCGGCCCGGCTGCACATCGTGGGTGTTCTGGCTTGGGCCAGGGGGCAGGGCCTCGGCCGACGACTGCTGGAGACCATCATCGTGCGTCACGGCCATACGCGTGACCTCCTGGTGGAGGCGCATGCCGATAACAGAGCGGCCGCAGCCCTGTACGCCACCGCAGGTTTCCGGCCAGCATCGCGGTGCGACGTTCTGCATTTTTGGAATACAACAAACTAAAATATCAAAGGTTTTTACCCATGCTCCGTTGCACCCACGCCGGCCCATCCGGCGAATTGCATATCCAGTGGGATAATCCGCCTACCGCGTCCATCCAGATGCATCCCGAACTAGCGACGTTTCTGTCCAGGCTTACGAGCGCGCCCAGTCTGCGTCCCGGCCCCGAAGGCCTGCATGCATCGTTCCATGTCTCGTATACGGCCCTGATAGACGCCTTCGCCGACTGTCTACCCTCGGGCGTGACGACCTGCCATCGCCATTGCGCCACGGAATTGGCCGGACAGCCGCCCTCTCCTCGGCGTGAGGGCTTGCAGGTCAATTTCCATCAACAGCCCTTTGATACCCCGGATCGGGCGTGGCTATTCATCCTGAACCAGGAACGATTCGCTGAGTATTTTTTCAATCGGCTGGCTTGGCATCTGGCGCCCATGCACCGCATCGTCACGCCATTCCCTTTGCATGTGGACCTGGAATCCGCCAGTACCTGCAACATGCGCTGCCCCATGTGCTACCGCGACATGCTCGAAAGCACCGGACAGATGGATCTGGATCTCTTCCGCGCCCTGATCGACGAATGCGCCGCCAACGACCTGTATTCCGTGCGCCTCTCCTGGCGCGGCGAGACGCTGACGCATCCGCGCATCACGGAGATGATCGCCTACGCCACGGCCCGTATTCCCAGCGTCTCGTTCCTGACCAACGCCTTTTACATCGATGAACGCGTCTGCGATTGTCTGGTGGAGCACAAGGTCGGCTACGTGGCGGTCTCTTTCGACGGCATCGGCGAGGTGTACGAAACCGTCCGCGCGCCGGCCAAATTCTCCGAAAGCATGGACCGGCTGCGGCTGCTGCGCCGCAAGCGCGAGCAAGCCGGATCGCTGCTGCCGCAGATCCGCACCTGCACCATCTGGCCGGCCATCCGCCATGATCCCGAGGCCTACCAACGCACCATGGCCGAGGTGGCGGATTACATGGTCAAGAACCCGTACATCAATTTCAAGGGTCACATGGTGCTCAAGGAAGGCTTCGTCTGCCAGTACCCGTGGGAACGCATCGTCGTCGGCTGGGATGGAGTGGGCCAGTGCTGCACGGGTTGGAACGCCACGGACATTGCCCTGGGCAACGCCCGCGACGTGTCCATCCGCGAGATGTGGCACTCGGCAACACTGCAAGAGATCCGCCGGCTGCATCATGAAGGCCGACGGATTGATATCGGCAGTTGCAGGGAATGCCGTCACGGTTCGCAAGGCGATCCCAACGTGTCCATCGCGGAAATCGTGGAGCGCAGATGGTAAGCGCGCCCGTGCGCGTATTACTGGTCTCCAACTGGGGGCTGGGTGAACGGCTGCTCGATGCCCTGCTGAGCTGCCCGGACGTGGCGCTGCTCGGCGTGGTCACGCGGTGCGCGGCCTTGGAAGGCGACCCCTGGGCCGACGCGGTGCGCCGCCGGGCCGAGGCCGCCGCCCTGACCGTGTGGGAGGAACAGACCCTGCCGCCGCCAGCCCTGGGTGAGCTTGTCCGGACACTGAACGCGGACGTACTGTGGCTGCACGCCTACATGCACATACTGCCGCGTCCTGTGTACACTGCGGCCCGACTGGGCACGGTGAATGTGCATGCGTCCTTGCTGCCGGCCTATCGCGGTCCGGCGCCCCACCGCTGGGTGCTGCGCAATCGCGATCCCGAGACCGGCCTGACCAGTCATTTCGTGGACGACGGGGTGGACACCGGCCCCATCATTTATCAAGAACGCGTGTGCCTGCGCGGGGACGAGACCCTGCCGGCCCTGCTGAACACCCTCAAGGACGGGGCCGCAGCCCTGGTACGCGGCACCGTCCGCAATCTGCTGGATCCGAAATTTTGCCCCGCACCGCAGGATGCGTCCCGGGCCACCTATGCCCCCATGGAAGGAATCCCGTCATGAAAAAATCTGAAACCCGCGTCCAATTCAGCTGCGAAACACAATGGGAATACCTAAAGAATGAATGGCGGCGCGGCCGTGGCAAGCTTCTGGCCTACATCGCCAACCGCTACGCCTGGAACACGTATCCGCAAAAACGCAAGGTGGCCCCCTTTCCCCTCAATCTGGACATCGAAGTCAGCAGCGTATGCCAGCTCAAATGCACGCACTGCTTCCGCCAGTACATGGACATCGGCGAAAATGGGTTCATGCCGATGGATATGTACCGCTCCATCGTGGAGGAAAGCGGCCGGCACGGGCTGTTCACCCTCAAGTTCAGCATGCGCGGAGAACCTCTGTTGCACCCGGACATCGTGGAGATGGTTCGCTTGGCCAAGGCGGCAGGCATCAAGGAAGTCTGGATCAACACCAACGGCGGCCCCATCACCGAAAAGCTGGCCCGTGGCCTCATGACGGCTGGCGTGGACTGGATCACCATGAGTTTCGACGGCCTGGGCGCACACTACGAAGCAGTGCGTATCCCACTGAAATATGAAGAGTCCTTGAACAAGCTCAAGATCCTGCGCCGCGTGCGCGACGAACTGGGCGCGCGGACCCTGCTCAACGTCCAGGGCATTTGGTCGGCCATCAAGGACGATCCCCAGGCCTACATCCGCCTAATGAAAGGCATCGTGGATCGCGTGGCCTACAACCCCGACATGCATTTTGACCACAATACGGTGGAACCGGACCCAGCCTTCGTCTGTCCGCGACTGTGGCACCGCCTGTGCATCACAAGCACGGGCAATTACCTCAAGTGCCCGTCGGATTTCACCATGAAAGAAATCCTGGGCAACGTCCGCCAGACTGGCGTCAAACAGGCATGGGACGAGTTGCAAGGACAGCAACGCTACCTGCACTTGGCCGAACGCCGCCTGGAAAGCCCGGTATGCGCCGTATGCCACCACGGCGCCAAGAAAAAGAAGGTAGCCGTGCAGTTGGATGGTGAGCGACGCGAGGACTACACCTACGAAAGCAAGGATCGCAGCTGACATGGACGCGCCGGAAAAACACTGGAAAACCGTCTGCGGCATTGAGCTGTTCAAGATCGAATACCGTCTCAAGGAGTTCCTGTACACAACGTTCGGCATCACCTTGCCCAAGCTGCGGGATCAGCGCGACTACTGGGCCTGGCGCGGCCAAGCCTACCGCGACGAGATCCTGGCCTCGGGATACTTGGATCGCGAGGTGTTCTTTCAGGATCTGATCATGGAGCAGCTGGCCCAGGAGCACTACGAGTCGGTCTTCGAGGCAGGCTGCGGCTTTGGCTGGAACGTCAAGCGCGCCAAGGAAGAGTTCCCCTGGATGCGCGTGGGCGGCCTGGACTTCAGCCTGCCCCAACTTCGCAACATGGGCGACTACAAACCTCAACTGACCATCGGCGCCGCGCAGGCCGACGCCTGCGCCATGCCCTTTTGCGACAACGCCTTTGATGTCGGTTTCACCCTGGGTGTGTTCATGAATCTGCATCCGTCGATCATCCGACGCGCCCTGGCCGAGATGGTCCGCGTCTGCCGCCGGCGCATCGTGCATGTGGAGTGGGCCGCACGCCATGCCACCAAAGAACTGGTGGACAAACGCGCCTTCAAGACCAACATCGTCTCCCACGACTACGACGATTTGTACGCCGAATTGGGCGTCAAGGTCTCCAAGCTCCTGACGCATCAGGACTTCGGCCAGGCCTTTCGCGAGCATGAACGCCGCGTGGCCGGGCACCTGGACCGTTGGGAAGGCTTCGAAGGAGCCGACAAATACACCATCTACGTTTTCGATCTCTGATCATCACGGAGCATGTCATGAATCTACGCACCCGCGAACGCACCGGCCTGCCGCTGCTGGTGGCCGAAGTCGGTTTCAACCACGAGGGCAGCCTGGACACCGCCGCGGCCATGATCCGCGCCGCAGCCGAGGCCGGGGCCGATGCCGTCAAATTTCAGACGTTCAAGGCCGCGGATCTTGCCCTGCCTACGGCCTCGCACTACGAGCTGATCCGCGCCGCCGAAATGCGCCCGGAAGATGCCCGCTTCCTGGCCGACACGGCCCGCGAGGCCGGCATCGCCTTCTTTTCCACGCCCTTCAGCCTGGAGGCCGTGGCCATGCTCGAGGCCGTGGACGTGCCGGCCTACAAGATCGCGTCCATGGACGTGACCACGCCCTATCTGCTGGAAGCCGTGGCCCGCACCGGCAAGCCCGTGATCCTGTCCACCGGCATGGCCACCCTGGACGAAATCGGCACGGCCGTGACTCAGTTGCGGCATGCCGGCGCAACGGACATCGGCCTGCTGCACTGCCTGTCGCTGTACCCGGCCCAGGCCGAGGATTGCAACCTGGCGGCCATCGGCGAACTCAAGCGAGCTTTCGGCCTGCCCACGGGCTGGTCCGACCACTACCCCGGCGCAAGCGCCTGTCTGGCGGCCTTTTGCGTCGGTGCGGACATCATCGAGACGCATTTCACCCTGGACACCGCCACTCCGGGCGGCGATCACGCCCATTCCCTCGATCCCGCAGGCATGAAGGCCCTGTTGGCCGAGATGCGACGCATGGCTCCCATGTTCGGCCAGGGCGGCGGGCAGGGCTTTTTCAACAACCGGCCGGACCGCCAGTACGCCGCCCTCTACCGCCGCGGCGTGTACGCAGCACGGGACATCGCTGCCGGCGAGACCCTGACCATGGCCGACCTGCTGTTCTGCCGCCCCGAATCGGCCCTGACGCCGCACACGGTGGAAGCCGTTCTTGGTCGCAAAGTCGTGCGACCAGTGACGGCCCATGCGGCCCTGACTCCAGCGGACATGGTCGACTGAGAGTAACGCAGTGCAAGCACTGGTGATCGTTCAGGCGCGAGCCGCATCCACCAGACTGCCCGGCAAGGCCCTCAAGCCGCTGGCGGGGGTGCCCATGCTGGTCTTTCTGTTGCGCCGCGTACAGGCCGGCCAACTGGGCGTACCCTGCTGTCTGGCCACCACCACCCGCCCGGAGGATGCCGCCCTAGCCGCCCTGGCCGAGTCGATTCATGTGCCCGTGGTCCGAGGTGAATGCGAGGACGTCCTGGCCCGCTACCTGCGTTGTCTGGACCGTTTTGCCGCGTCCAGCGCGGTGCGGGTGACGGCGGACAACCCCTTCACCAGCCTGGAAATGGTGCGGCTGTCCTTGGAGGGGCTTGCGCTGGGCGCCGAGTACGTCGCTCTGCCCTCGGGCTGTCCCCATGGCGCGGGCGTGGACGCCTTCCAGGCCGACGCCCTGCGCCGCGTGGCGGCGACGGCTCCGGACCAAGCGGAGCGCGAGCACATCAACCTGCGCATGGTGCGGCAGCCCGAGGCCTTCGACATCCACACGCCGTCCATTCCCGAGGCGTGGCGACGGCCGGACCTCCGGCTTACCGTGGACACGCCCGAAGACTACGCCGCCGCCCTGCGCATTGCCGGGGGCAACGCCCCGGAGGAGTTACTAGCTTTTGACAATATCCTTGCCCGAGCTATGCGTCCTGCTGTTTGAAGACGTCGAACCAACGAGACCGGTGCTCTTCCGGGTGGATGCCGGCCGGGAGCCTGGGCTGTCCTTCGGACATCTGTCGCGCTGCCTGCTGTTGTCGCGGACGCTGCGCCGCCAGGGACGCGACACCGCGCTGCTCATGCGCGATCTGCCCGAGGGCGTGGTTTACGCCCGCAATCAGGGGGAACGCGTCCTGCCGCCCACGGCGGACACCCTGCGCCAGCATCCGGCGCGAGCGCTGCTGGTCGACCTGCCCTACGATCCAGATCCCGAGTTGCTGACCGAAGCCCGCCGTCAGGACCTGCGACACGTCTATCTGGACGATACCGGCCGGTCGCACATCGACGCGGATGTCGTGCTCAACACCAGCATCCTGGCCCATCCCGCCATGTACCCGCAGACACGCCGCGCGTTGCTTGGCCCGGACTATTTCTTTCTGGATCCCGACGATCTGGCCATGGTCCGCCGCGAGCGGGCCGCGCCGGATCCTTCGTACCCGCCGCATGTGGTCATGACCTTCGGCGGCTCGGACCCCACCGGGCTGACCATCCAGGCCCTGGCCGCCCTGGAGCGATGTCGCCTGCCAATACGCCTCGACGTCGTGCTTGGCCCTGGTTTTGCAAATATCGATGAAGCACAAGATGTTGCAGCACGAATTGCCGCCCGTGTGCTGGTGTCGCCCCAGCGGCTGCTGCCACTGTTGCAGGCGGCGGATCTGGTAGTCTGCGCTGGCGGACGCACACTCTACGAATGCCACGCCCTCGGGGTCCCGGTGTTTGTCGTGGCCAGCGCTCCGCACGAGGCAAAACAGATTTTGGCCTTCCTAGAACGCGGACTAGTCATGGGAGGAATGGTGGAATGGAACGAAAAAATCTTCACGCGAGCGTTTGCAAGCACACTCCACATGTTTCGCCCGAAGGATATGATAAAAAATGAACTCTGATCTATTTTTCATCGAAGGACGCAACCTCAAACTGCGGCCATTACTCGACGAAGACTACAACGACGAATATCTAGCTTGGCTCAACGATCCTGTGACCAGTCAGATGTCCCAGCGCCGCCCCTATCCCTGCGACAGAGAATCCATGCGCGCTTACGCGAAACAGTTCTCGACCACCCGAGAGAAAGGGTTTGTCCTGGCCATCATTCGCAAAAGCGACGGCGCGCACATTGGCAACATCTCACTGGTCAACGTCCAGCTTGTGAACCGCTGCGCCGAAATAGCCATCCTCATCGGCCGCGCCGATGCGCGGGGGCAGGGCCTAGGCAGCGAGGCCGTCTATCTTTTGACGCGTCATGGATTCGAAGCCATGAACCTGCACCGCATCTTCGCCGGAACCTTCAACCCAGCCTTTGCGCGTTGCGTGGAAAAAATCGGCTGGGTGCGAGAGGGGCTGTTCCGAGAACGCATCTGGTCAGGAGGCCGCTACCATGACCAGATCTGGCTAGGCCAATTGCGGCGGGACTTCGTGATCCTGCCTCGGTACGAGCCCAAGATGGAGAACGCATGAACTGTGTCATGACCAGGGGGCTCTATCTGCGCGCCGATGGACGTCTACCCTGCTATTGCAGCGCTGGCGAGACCCTGACGCTGGGCAGGCTGGACCACGAGCGGCTGCCTGAAAACATCGCAGCCGACGTCTTCGAATCCCCGGCCTTCACGCGCAAGTACGAGGCCATGTCCCAGGGCAAGGTGCCCTTCCCCGGCATCTGCGAGCAGTGCACCTACCTCGACGTGAATGCGGAGCTGCCCGACGCCTCGGAGCGCGTCCTCGAATGGCTGCATTTCGAACCCGCATACGCCTGCAACCTGGACTGTCGCTGGTGTCACGGACAGGAACGCCAGGAGCCGGGTGGCATCAGGATGCTCCCTCTTACCACCATCCAGCGTATCGCCGATGATTTCGCAAAGCGAGGCTATCGGCTGGACAAGGGCAACATCTGCGGTGTGGGCGAACCCACGCTGCACCCGGAAGTCTGGGCGATGATCGCGGTGCTGAAGGAGCGCTTGGGCGGGGACATCCTGCTCAGCACCAACGGCAATGGTCCCTACAGCCCGGCGATCATGGAATGCGGCCTGGATAAGCTGAAGATCGCGGCCGACGCCGTGAGCCAGGAGGCCTACGGCCGCTACCGCAAGCACGGCAAACTCTCAAAAGTTCTGGACTTCACCGCCAAAGTCGCTGCGGACAAAGCCCGTTCCGGGATGAACACCCCCCTTATCGTCTGGCAGTACATCCTTTTTGATTACAACGACTCAGACGCAGACCTGTTGCTCTACCAGAAGATGGCCCGGGAGCATGGCGTGGACCGCCTGCGCATTGTCTATACACGTTGCGACAATTATTCTCGGCGTTCCCCGGACGATTTCCCTCGCGATTTCCCGGATATCCAATTTTTACCGATCAAGGACGACTCACTCCTCGACACGGATGAAGCCGAGACTCGCTTCTCCGAAATCACAGACTTGGCGGCGACCCCAGCCACCATGGCCGAGGCCGCCCGCCTGAGCATGGATCTGGCCAACCGCATTTTCCACCGCCTGCTTCTGGGCGTTGAGCGCTATGTGGATTTGCTGGCCTTCGTGCGCACTGTTCACCCCATCGCGCATGGCAACCTCGCAGATCTTCGTTCTGAAGACGTCACGGCGTTTCGGACGCTCTTGGGCAGGATATTCCACGTGTTGGCAGACATCCGGAACGAGCAGGGCGATACCACTCAGGCTAACGCCTACCTCTCCTTCATACAAAACGCAGACTTGTGAGACATGGCAATATGGCAATCGCGAGCGGTATCCTGATCCTGGCCCGCATGGGCTCCACCCGACTGCCCGGCAAGGTTCTACGCCCCATTCTGGGGATTCCAGTGCTGGAGCACATGGTGCGTCGACTCCGAACCGTTCCCGTGGACAGAGGCATCATCGTTGCCACCACGGCCAATCCAGCAGACGACGAGGTGGCAAAACTGTGTGCCCAGCTCGGCGTCGGCTGCTTCAGGGGCGACGAGGAAAACGTTCTTGATCGCTGCATCCGAGCCGCCGAACACTTCGACATACAGGCCGTGGTCCGCCTCGGCGGCGATTCGCCCCTTTGTGACCGGCGCATCATCGAATCCCTGCTGCAGGCTTTTGTGGACGCGTGGGCATCGGGCCGCCGCTTAAATTACACGTCCAATACACTCGACCGCTATCTGCCGCTGGGACTTGACGCCGAGGTTTTTCATCTTGAGACACTCAGACGCATTGCACGCATCGCCGAAAACCTTGATGATGACGCACGGCGCTGCAACCAATCTAACGTGGTCCCTTACATGCACGCCCATCCAACCGAGTTCGACATGCTCCAGGTGGGGAGCGGTCCGGACCTATCGCACCATCGCTGGACCCTGGACACCCCGCAGGATTTCGATCTCATCACGCGCATCTACACGGCGCTCTATCCCGAAAACCCGGATTTCGGCATGGACGATGTGCTCGAAGTGCTTGAACAGCACCCAGACTGGTCGTCAATCAATTCCGGCGTCGTGCCTGTGAGCGGTTTTTGGACCACGCGAGAGCGTGAGAAATTCGTCCAGCGCTATTCCGCTTCCTCGCGAGACACCGGAGGCAAGGCATGAGCAGGAAACGCCTCCGCGCTGGGCTCATCGGGTGCGGGGCCATAGGCTCGCTTTACGACGAAAGGCCTTTAGACGAGAGAAATGCTGTCTACACCCATGCGGGAATGCTTTGTGCAACACCGGAAATTGAATTTGTTTGCATCGCGGAAATTGATGCAAAACGCCGCGAAGCCTGTCAATCCTTCTGGCAAGTGGCCACAGCCTACCATGACTACCGTGAAATGCTCAAAGAACAGCGATTGGATGTAATCGCTGTGGCAACACCGGACGAAACCCATGCAGCAATTATCAGGGATATTGTCGCATTGGCCTGTCCCAGGGTAGTTTTTACTGAAAAACCACTCGCCGCCACTGCGGCCGAAGCCAGAGAACTCGGATTGGCCTGCGAAAGTGCGAGGATTTCATTACTGGTTGATTACGTGCGCCGATATGATTCCAACCATCGTGAAGTTCGTGATTTTTTACTTCAGGGAGGTATCGGCCACGTCCATACTGTTACCGGGCAATATGTTCGAGGAATTAGACACAATGGATGCCAACTTATTAATTTAATTCGCTTTTTATTCGGAGAACCCACAATGGTTCATGCCTTTGGTCCATGGCAAGGCTCCTTTGCCGACGATCCAAGCCTTGACGTACGTCTGGAGTTTGAAAATGGATTGGTTGCCCAAATGATTGCTCAGGATCGCAGTGGGTATTCTTTCAGCGTTTTTGACCTAGAAATCACAGGCTCAAAGGGAAGAATCTATCTCGACGCCACTGGTCGAAATATAAAATTGTACACTGTGGCGCCCCATGTCGAATTTCCAGGTTTTTTCTCCCTTAAACCCAAAACCTCCCTGTGGCCGAAGGACACTTACGGCTGGGCCATGATTTCTGCCGGACGGCAGATCGTTAATACTGTCAGAGGAAAAACTGATTTAACAAATATTTGGCGCGAAGCGTTCCGGGACCTTGAAATCATTGATTCAGCCCTAACTTCCGCTGTGCAGGGCGGCATTAAAGTTAATATCTAAAATAAAGAGAAAGAAGTTGAATACGTATTCAAAAAAATGCAAAATATCAAAAATCTCTGTTGTCATTTCTCTATCCAAGAAAACCATAAACAACTCCATTAGAGAGACAATTGTTTAAGCACTAATATTTTACAAAACAATACTATAAATCAAGGATATTTCAAATGGATAAAAATTGGAGAATCTGGGATTCCGCCCATCAATATGGCAATTATTTTAAACAAAGAGCTGATGGGACATTAGATGAAATGGAGTCTTCAAAATCTATCTGTGACATTATAAACAATCATTACGCAAAGAAAATGACTGTAGCTGACATTGGATGTGGCTGCGGACATTATCTAAGAAGCCTAATAAAAAGAGTTGAC
>CAYLNA010000005.1:0-36716 GCA_964384665.1 uncultured Desulfovibrionaceae bacterium
TTTTTGTTGCGTTATCCATAGCCGACATACGTGCAGCATGTTCGCTGGCGGATGTATCAAGCAACCCTCTGTACATCTGGACCTTCACATACCTGGGCAGAAGTTCCGCCAACAGGCCTTCCACGGAAGGTTCGAAGATATACTCACTGGAAGCGCCCTGCGCCTCTTCCGCCTCGGATGTTTCCGCAGGCAGGATTTGGGAGGTCGTTGCTTCCTGCCTGGCGATGTTCACGAACTTTCCGTAGACGATATGCACTTCGTCGAATTGTCCGGCGAGGTATCCGTCAATGACGATATTTCCAGTTTCGCTCGCCAGCTGAAAATCAAAATTAGTCATACTTTCAGCATATTGTGCAGCGATCTCAAAACTCGTCTTGCGGATGAAATCCCGTCCTTTCTTTCCAATGCAGATAAACTTGACGGTCTTGCCTTCTGCTTCCTTTTGCTTGGCCAGCTTGTTCGCAGCAACGCACAGATTCGCGTTGAAGCTGCCACACAACCCCTTGTCGGAAGTCACCAAAACAATTCCAATATTTTGGATTACTTCGCGTTTTTCGAGCAAGGGATGGACACTGGCGTCCGCGCGGGAAGCCAGATCGATAAGAATGTCATGAAACTTATCGGCATAGGGACGAAAGCGCTCAATTCGGCTCTGAGCACCGCGCAGTTTGGCGGAAGCGACCATGTTCATCGCTTTCGTGATCTGCTTGGTCTTCTTGACGCCGACGATCTTATTCTGAATGTCCCTGAGTGATGCCATTTATGACTCCTTAAACGACCTAGGCTTTGAAACCGGCTTTGAACTCCTCAATCGCGGCGGCCAGCTTCTTCTCGGTTTCAGCGCCAAGGTCCTTGGTCTGGACGATCTCGGCCAGCACGTCGGATTTCTGATTGCGCATGAATTCCACCAGCTCGTTTCCGAAACGAATGGCGTCGGAAACAGCGATGTCATCGAGGAAGCCACGGGTTCCGGCATACAGCACGGTTACCTGCTCCTCGACCGGCATCGGCAGATACTGGGCCTGCTTCAGCAATTCGACCAGACGCTCGCCGCGAGTCAGCTTGGTCTTGGTGGCCTTGTCCAGATCGGAACCAAACTGGGCGAACGCGGCCAATTCGCGGTACTGGGCGAGGTCAAGACGGAGCGTGCCTGCGACTTTCTTCATGGCCTTGATCTGCGCGGCGCCGCCAACGCGGGAGACGGACAGACCAACGTTGATGGCGGGACGGATGCCGGCCATGAACAGGTTGGGCTCCAGGTAAACCTGACCGTCGGTGATCGAAATAACGTTGGTCGGGATGTACGCGGAGACGTCGCCAGCCTGGGTTTCAATGACCGGCAGAGCGGTCAGAGAGCCAGCGCCGAGGCTGTCGTTGACCTTGCAGGCGCGTTCCAAGAGGCGGGAGTGCAGATAAAAAACGTCGCCAGGGAAGGCCTCGCGTCCCGGAGGACGGCGGAGCAGCAGGGACATCTGGCGGTAGGCGACGGCCTGCTTGGACAGATCGTCATAAACGATCAACGCGTGCTTGCCGTTGTCACGGTAGAATTCCGCCATGGTGCATCCGCAGTAGGCGGCAATGAACTGGAGCGGAGCGGGCTCGGAAGCCGTCGCGGAGATAACGGTGGTGTATTCCAGCGCGCCGCCCTTGCGCAGGGCTTCGACGACCTGGGCCACGGTGGAACGCTTCTGACCGATGGCGACGTAGAAGCAGTGGATATCACTGTTCTTCTGAGCCAGGATGGCGTCGACGCCGACAGCGGTCTTGCCAACCTGACGGTCACCAATGATCAGTTCGCGCTGGCCGCGTCCGATGGGCGTCATGGCGTCGATGGCCTTGAGACCCGTGTACATGGGTTCATGCACGGACTTACGGGCGATGATGCCGGGGGCCTTGATTTCGACGTTGCGGTACAGGTCGGTCTGGATCGGCCCCAAGCCGTCGATGGGACGACCAAGCGGATCGATGACGCGGCCCATGACCGCATCGCCAACCGGCACCTGGAAGATGCGGCCCGTGCGCTTGACGGTGTCGCCTTCGTTGATGTGAACGGCGTCACCCAGAAGAGCGACACCAACGGAGTCTTCTTCCAGATTCAGAACCATGCCCATGATTCCACCAGGGAACTCCAAAAGCTCCATGGCCATGGCGTTCTCGCAGCCGTAGACGCGGGCAATACCATCGCCCACGGACAAGACCACGCCAGTTTCGCTCATCTCAACCTTTTTCTCGTAATTCTTGATCTGGCCTTCGATGATCTGGCTAATTTCTTCTGCTTTAATCTGCATAGCCTCTACTCACCCCTTTTGATATTTTCTTTCAAAATCTGGAGCTGCGCTCGGATGCTCGCGTCGAGAACCTTGTCCCCGATCTTGAGCATCAGCCCGCCAATGATGTCCTGATCCACGTCATAATCCAGGACCACCTTCCGACCGGACTCCTTCTGCAATTTATCAACAACATTCTTCTGGATATTCTCGGCCAGCTTGACGGCCGTCACCAATTTACCCCGAAGAACACCTTGGGCTGAATCCAAAAGCATACTGTACGATGCGTTGATCTCGGGGAGAACGGCCAGCCTGTTCTTATCCGCCAAAAGCAGACAAAAATTCCGAACCATGGCGCACGGAGCGACCTTGTCCAGAACCTTGACAATGACCCCTCTCTTTTCTTCCAGCCCAAAAATGGGGTTACGGAAGATCCGCGTGAGTTCAGGCGCATTTTCCAGGACCCCAGCCAGATTCGCCAAGTCCGCGCCATATTGCGCGATGGCGGCCTTGTCGGCTTGCGCCCGCGCAACGGTGAACAGCGCCTTGGCGTACCGTCTCGCTACGATGTTCCCAGTCAATTGAGCACCACCTTTTTAAGATATTCGTTGACCAAATCTTCGTGATCTTTCTTCTTGAGCTGCTTTTTGACAAGGTCCTCGGCGGCGCCGACTATCTTCTCGGCCAACTCCTCGCGGATCGCGTCAATGGCCAGCTTGGATTCCTGCGCCGCAGCGATCTCGGCCTGCGCCTTGATCTGCGCGGCCTGAACCTCGGCCTTGTCCACGATCGCCTGCTTCAAGGCCTCGCCCTGGGCCTTGGCATCGGCAAGAATCTTGGCCTTCTCCACTTCCAGGTTGGCGATGCTCGCCTCGACTTCCACCAGCTTCTGCTCGGCGCTTTCCCGGCGACCGTCCAAATCGGAGAGATCGGTCTCGATCTGCTTGGTGCGCCCGGACAAGAAGTCCGCCAATCTTTTTCCGGCGAGCTTGTAGACCAAGAACGCCACCACGCCAAAGTTGACGAAACGATAGGCGAGGTCGAGCAGCTTATTGTGCCCGCCTTCCTCCCCACCGCTGGCGAAAGCCGCCACCGCACAGAAAACCAGCACTGCCGTCACCAATCCGACAGTCTTGAACTTTTTCAAAATTCCGCCCTCCTTGATGAAAAGTACAACCACTGCATGCACGACAAGCCATTTCGGCACGAAAACGACTACGCCCTGCTCAACACCTTGTGCGCCACATCCTTCGCATATCCAGCAACATCGGCCCGCAAGGACTTGAGCGCGGACTGTTTCTGCGTTTCGATTTCCTTTCTCGCTGCGGCCAGCTTTTCCGCAGCTTCGGCGGCGGCGCGACCCAACGTGGCCGCCTCGGAGGCAAGACCTTCTTCCTTCAAGGACATCCGCACACCCTGGGCCGCAGCGCGACTGCCGCTCAAGGCCTCCTTGTAGCCGAGCAGCTTGGTCTCCGCATCGGCGGCGAAACCCTCGATGCCGCGCAGCTTCTCGTCCATGACCTCGGCCCGCTTCTTGATGATGCCGCGAATCGGCCGGTACAGAATCAAATTCAGGACCGTCAAAATGACCAAAAAGTTTACAAGCTGAACAAAAAACGTGTAATCGAGATCAATCATGCCGCCCCCTAAAAGTATGTGAATTTTTGTTCAAAGTCACAGCGGCTTTAGCCGATTCCATATTTCGTGTCAAAGCCTTTTTGGACAATGTACACTACAAAAGCGTGGCGAAGCCTTGGTTTACGCGCTTTGTCCAGAATTTCACGTGCCTACCGAAGCCCATTCCGCGCGCTCCAAAAATATCGCCAGGAGCACCTCGATTGAGCGCCTTTCGCCGAACATGCGAGAGCGAAAGCGACGCCCCGCCGTCAGCTCTTGAACACGAACCGCCTCATGTTCACGTTGAGAACCAGCCCGATCATGCAAAAATTGACCACGGACGAACTTCCGCCATAGCTGACGAAGGGCAACGGAATGCCGACGACGGGCATGATTCCCAGGACCATGCCCATGTTGATCAATATTTGCCAAAAAAAGTAGAAAAAAACTCCGGCCGCGAGATAACTCCCAAACTCATCCTTGGCCTCCATGGCCACGATGTAAATCTGGTACAAAAAAGCACAAAAAAAACCGAGCAGGATCATGGAGCCGACAAAGCCCCATTCCTCGCCAAAGACGGCGAACGCGAAGTCGGTATGCTTTTCCGGCAGAAACCGAAGCTGGCTCTGCGTCCCCTCCAAAAATCCCTTGCCCCAAAATCCTCCCGACCCGATGGCGATCTGGGACTGGATGATATGATAGCCCGCGCCCAGGGGATCGTTGCTCGGATCCAAAAACGTCAGAATACGCTGCTTCTGGTAGTCGTGCAGAAAAAACCACCCGAACGGGAGCACGCAGGGAACCATCACAAGCAGCGTGCGGAAGACGCCAGGGTTCATGCCCTTGAAAAGAATCATTCCGCCAAGGATCAACAAGATATTGAGAGCCGACCCCAAATCGGGCTGTTCGACGATGAGTAGGGCCGGAGCCAGCCCGACCAGCAGCGCCTTGCCCAGGCTGAACCAGCCCAGGCGACCCTCGATTCGAGCCAGAACCCGGGCGCCAAGAATCAACACCGCGATCTTGGTCATTTCCGTGGGCTGCAAATTAAACAACCCCAGATCGAGCCACCGCTTGGCTCCGTAGATGATCTTCCCAAAGAGCGCGACCCCAACCAGCAAGACCAGGGACATGAGAAAAAGCGGCCAGGCCACGGCTCGGAAATGGCGGTAGTCCACCAGCAGAATCGCGGCCATGGCCATGACGCTGACGCCGCCCCACAGCATCTGTTTGTTGAAATAATCGTCGATGGCCAAGCCGTCTTGCACGCGCAGGGTGCTGGCGGAATACAGGTTCAGAGCGCCCACCAAAAAAAGGATCGCGGTCAAGGCCAACAGGCCCCAGCTGACGTGAAAAAACAATCGGCGATCAAACATGGCCACACCTTTCACAGACCGGACTGGTCATTAAAAATGGCATCAAACACCGCGCCGGCGACGGGCCCGGCATCGGCCCCGCCATGACCGCCGTGCTCGATCATGACCACCACGGAGTATCGCTTGCCGTCCTTTTCCGCGAAGCAGGCAATCCAGGCATGGTCGCGATACTTGTAGGGAATTTCTTGAGTCTTCTTCTTCTCGTACTGGTCCATGAGCTTGACCACCTGCGCCGTGCCGGTCTTGCCGCCAATCCTGACGCCGGGGCGACGGACTGGACGCGCCGTGCCGTGCTCTTCCTCCACGGTGGCGACCATGGCGTCCAAAACCAGCTCGCGGTTCGCGTCCGACAGAGGCAAGCGGCCCACGACCTCGGGCTCGCCAGGCAAGAGCAGCGTTGGCCGCAGGATCCGGCCTCCATTGGCCAAGGCGGCCACGAAGCGCGCCACCTGCAGGGGCGTGGTCAGGGTGTAGCCCTGACCAATGGAAAAATTGAGCGTTTCTCCTCCCTGCCAGCGTTCCCCAAAGCGCTTCAGCTTCCAAGCGCTACTCGGCATGAGGCCAGTCCGCTCGTGCGGCAATTCGACTCCGGTCCTGTCGCCAAAACCACTCCGTATGGCGAATGCGCTGATCGCATCCACGCCGAGCCTGTCCCCGACAGTGTAGTAATAGACATCACAGGATTCACGCAGGGATTTCCAGAAGTCGACCTTACCGTGCCCGCCTTTTTTCCAGCACCGAAACTCGTGCTGCCCGAGCTTGTGTTTGCCGGTGCAATAAAATGTCGTGGACGGATTCACGACGCCCTTTTCCAAGGCCAAGCCGGACACGACCAGCTTGAAGACGGATCCCGGAGGATAGGCGCTTTGGATCGGCCGATTTTGCAAGGGATGCAGGGGATTATCCAGCAGTTCATTCCATTTGGCGTGACTGATGCCGACCACGAACTCATTGGGATCGTAGCTGGGCAAACTGACTTGGGCGAGAATACGTCCGGTATCGGCATTCATGGCCACGATCGCGCCGACCTTGCCTTCCAGGGCCTTGGTGGCGGCTTCCTGCAGCGGTAAGGAAATGCTCAGGGTCAGATCCTCGCCCATGGATGGTTGGGAAATAATCGTGGACGACAAGACCCGGCCCGACGCGTCGACCTCGTATTCCTCCAGGCCTTTTTCGCCGCGCAGCCGACGCTCCAGGACGAATTCCACGCCCTGCTTGCCTACGTCGTCACCGAGCTGCAAGCTGGGGTCGTTGTTCAGTTCCTCTTCATTGGCCCGGGCCACGTACCCAAGGATATGAGCCAAGGTTTGACCGTAGGCATAAGACCGCTTGGGCCGGACCGCGATGCGCAGCCCCGGCCAATCCAGCAGATGGGTCTCGACGATCGCCACCAGCTCGAAAGAAATGTTGGAGACAAGAATCTGCTCCTCGAAATGCTTTGTGCGGCGCTTGCCGAGTTCAAATGCATTCTGGAGTTCATCCCGAGGCTGCCCGGTCCAGAGGGCGACCTGGTCCAAGGTTTTTCCGATGTCGAGGCAATCCTCGCGGATCAAGGCCAGGGCGTAGGCCGGAGTATTCTCGGCCAAGAGGATGCCATTGCGCTCCCGGATAAAGCCCCGCGGCGAGAACATGGAACTCTGCCGGGTCCGGTTGTCCTGGGCCCGGCTTTTATAGAATTCGCTTTTATAGATCTGCAGATACCAGAGGCGGATGCCAAAGACGCAAAACAGGGCCACCACCAGCACCAGAAGCAGCGGCGGACCGGAAAAAAACGCCGGCCGCTTGAGCGGCGGATCAAACGCGCCCATGCCGCACCATCCGACGGTACACGAAAAGCGAGAAAGCCCAGGTCACGACGTAGACCCCCCATTGGGTCGCGATCCAGGGCCAGGGCGCGGGCAGGCGCACGGCAAGTTCCTGCAGGGAAACCGCTCCAGCCAGAACCGCATACAGCCACCCGGACAAACACAAGGAAAAACACACGATGAAGAGGGGATTTTCAGGTTCGAGCAACCACTGCGAGGCGAAGAAAAGAATCAGCAGCCCGACATAGAAGAGAAGCGACGCCCCGAAGGCCAGGTTTCCACCGCCCTCGTGCAGGAAGATCCACAGCACGGCCACGCCCAGAGCCTGCCACCATTGCCGGACTTGCAGGCAGACCAAGAGCCCGGGCGACAAGAAATCCCGGCCTCCGGACATGTCCTGGGCCCAGATCCCTCCGATCACGTACGCCGCCCACCACGCCACGGCGGGCACAAACGCGGTCCGGGGAGATCCATATTGATCGGGAGTGAGTTTCACGGCGGCGGGCTATTGACGCCGGGCGGGAGCGCCGGGTTGGGGAGGACGCGTCACGGGCGCGGCCGAGGAATTGCCGACGTCGCGGACCGTCGCGTTGTCCCGTGGCGCGCTGTCCACGGTCGCGTTCCAGTCCGAGGCGGGCTTGCGGCTCAGGACAAGCACTTCCTCGTAGGAGCGCAGGGCCAGAACGGGCTCGGCATAGACTTTCTGGAAAAGGGAAACGTCCGAGGGGGTCACCTCCACCACCCGGGCCACGGGAATGCCCTTGGGAAAGACGCCGCCCAGGCCGGAGCTGAGCAGAATTTCCCCGGGCTTGACGGGATCGTTGCGGGGGATGAACTTGACCTCGAGAAACGCGCCCGCTCCCGCCCCCTGCACGATGGCCGGGACCCGGCCCTCGCTCGTGATGACAGGGATCCGGCTCGACGTGTCGGAAAGAAGCAGAACCGAGGAGAAAAAAAGCCCCGGCTTGACGATACGGCCAACAACCCCGCGCGGAGAAATGACGGGATCGTTCTCGCGCACGCCATGGGCCGAGCCCAGATCGATGAGCATGGTCTCGAGAATGGCGTTGGGACCGAGTTTGTGGCCGATGATCCGGCACGCGCGCGAATCCCACCCTGGCTCGGGCGCGAAACGGAGCAAGAAGGCCATGCGATCGGCGGATTTGGCCTTTTCGGAAACACGAACCAATTCCTGCTCCAACTCGCGCACCTTGGCCGCGAGATCCTCGTTCTCCTGGCGCACGCCCACCAAGTAAACATAGCGCGACCAGAACTCGTCGGCGTTGTCCTGAAGCCAGCGGCCAGGAGCCAATATCCAGCCGCTGACATCCAAGCCGATCATCGCGGCCAGGTTGTCCAGATAGCCTGTCTTCCAATTCCACGTGTAGATGGAAAAATACAAAAACAGGGGCAGAATGAAGAAACAGACCAGCCGTTTGAACCGCGATGACATCACGCTACTCGATGGTTACCTCGCGCAGGACATCCAAATTGTCCAAAACCTTGCCCGATCCCCGGGCCACGGTCGAAAGCGGATCCTCGACCACGGTGATCGGCAGGGACGTCTCCTCGCGCAGCAGATGGTCGAGGCCCTTCAAGAGGCCGCCGCCGCCAGTCAGGACAATGCCCCGGTCCACGATATCCGCGGCCAACTCCGGCGGGGTCTGTTCCAGGGCGATGCGCACGGCCTGAACGATTGAATCCACGGGCTCGGAAATGGCCTTGCGCACTTCCTCGGAGGTGATGGTGATGTTCTGGGGGATGCCGGACACCAAATCGCGGCCCTTGACGTCCATGGTCAGCTCCGGATCCAGGGGATAGGCGGAGCCAATGGTCATCTTGATGTCCTCGGCCGAGCTTTCACCGATGAGCATGTTGTACTTGCGCTTCACGTGCTGCAGGATGGCTTCGTCCATCTTGTCCCCGCCAATGCGCACGGACTTGGCGTAGACAATGCCCGCCAGGGAAATGACCGCCACTTCCGTGGTCCCGCCGCCGATGTCGACGACCATGTTCGAGGTGGGTTCGGTGATCGGCAGATCCGCGCCAATAGCCGCAGCCATGGGCTCCTCGATCAGGAAAACCTCGCGCGCGCCGGCGCTCTGAGCCGACTCGCGCACGGCCCGCTTTTCGACCTGGGTGATTCCGGTGGGCACGCAGATGACGATGCGCGGACGCACGAGTCTGCGGCTATTGTGGACCTTGGAGATGAAATGGCGCAGCATGGCCTCGGTCACCTCGAAATCCGCGATCACGCCGTCCTTCATCGGCCGGATGGCGACAATGTTGCCCGGGGTTCTGCCGAGCATGCGCTTGGCCTCGCTGCCCACGGCCAAAACCTTGTTCGCGCCCCTGTTGTCGCGTTTGACCGCGACCACCGAGGGTTCGCGCAAGACAATCCCCCGACCCCGAACGTAGACGCATGTATTCGCCGTGCCCAGGTCAATGGCCAGATCGTTTGAAAAGAACCCCAAAATCTTATCCAAAATTCTGGACATATCATTCCTCTTTAATCATGTTCAGCGTGGTTCGCTGGAAATTTCGCTTTCTTGTCGATGAAGGGTCCGAAGCGGAACGGAACGCATGGCAAATGACGTCCGGCAAGCTGGTCTGCGTACCAAAACTCCCCCGGACAGGCAACCGCCGTCCAAAAAGCGCCAACATCCAACCATCCCAGACATGTCGATCACCAGATACTACGCACTGGCCACGTACTTCCGCCAACGGTTCGGACAACGGATCCAAAAAATTCCCCTGGACGCCGGCGGCGCCTGCCCCAACCGGGACGGCACCCTGTCCACCCAGGGGTGCGCCTTCTGCAATCAGCTCGGCTCGGGAACGGGACTGGCCCGTGCGGGACTGTCCGCGCCCCAACAGTACCTGACCCTGCGCGACGCGCAACTCCGCAAGCGCCCCGGGGCGCGGTTCATGGCCTATATCCAGTCCTTCTCCAACACCCATGGGCCCGCCGCTCGCCTGCGGAGCTTGATCTCCGCCCTCGCCGACCTGCCCGACCTCGTGGGCCTGGCCATCGGCACCCGACCAGACTGCCTGGACGAAGAAAAACTGACCATCCTGGCCGACGCGCCCTGGACGGAAACCTGGCTGGATCTGGGCCTGCAGAGCGCGCACGACCGGACCTTGTTCCGCATCCAACGCGGACACGACTCGGCCTGCTTCGCGCGCTGGGCGGAACGCGCCGCCCAGACGGGCCTCAAGGTCTGCGCCCATGTCATCACCGGCTTGCCCGGCGAAACCCTGGCGGACTTCGAACAAACCATCTCCTTTGTCAACCGCCTTCCCGTGCGCGGCATCAAAATCCATAACTTGCTGATCTGCGCGGGAACACCCCTGGAAAGAACATGGCGCGAAGGCTCGGTCAGCCTGCTCACCCGAGAGGAATCCCTCTCGTGGCTGGCGCGCGGACTGGCTCTCCTGCGTCCCGACATCGTCGTGCACCGTCTCAACGCCGACCCGTCCGGCGACGAACTCGTGGCGCCCGCCTGGGCCGCCGACAAACGACGATTTCTGGACGACGCGCGCCGTTTGCTCGAAGCAACCAACACTTGGCAAGGACAGGCCCTGGGGCGCCCGCTCCCGGCATGGTTCTCGCCCGACGCCCCGGAGGCTCCATGACCATCATTTCGGAAACGTTCGCCAACCCATGGTTCAGCGCCACTTTTGTTTGGGACGAGGGCCTGCTGACCCGCATCGACCTGAACGCGGACAAGCTCCCCCCCACCCAGCCCCGCTCCGCCCACGGCCCACGGCTGGAATGGATCATCAACAATTACGATCGACTCGACGCCGACGCCTGGCCGGATCTCCCTCTGGAAGCACACGCCGTGACCCCGTTCGCGCGGAACGTCCTCGACACCTTGCGCCGCGACGTGCCCCGGGGAGCGTGGACCACCTACGGCCGTCTCGCCGCCGCGTGCGGATCTCCGCGCGGAGCGAGGGCCGTGGGCGGAGTCATGGCCCGCAACCCGTGGCCGCTCTATCTGCCTTGCCACCGCGTGCTGGCGTCCAATTTGGGGCTGGGCGGATTCGGTCCGGGGCTCGCCCTCAAGCGCGTTCTCTTGGAGCTTGAAGGCGCACGCCTCGACACGCCCTACTCCGACGAAAACGCCGGCGTCCGCAACTCGTCGTCCACGGCGTCGGCGTCCTCGGCATAAAGCCGGACCAGATTCCGCAGATGAGCGAAACTGGTCTCGTCCATGCGGACGAAGTCAATGGCGCACTCCCGCCCGGCCCGGATGATCCGCCCGTGAACATGCATGCGGATTCCGGAGTCGAGTTCCAGGACAAGATCGCACTCCGCCCCCGGAGTCACCCATTCCTCGGTGGTGCACGCGAGGCCCTTGAGGCTGACGTCGTGAACCGCGCCCCGCACCTGCTTCCCGTCAAATCTGATCAGCAGGGAAAATTCCAAATGAACCCGACTTCTTCTGCGCCGCTCCTGTGTCATGCATCCCCCCTCTCGCCCATTCCGTTCCACGCTCGGCGTCCAGCTCCAGGTGACGACTCGGCCAATCCATATTTCATTTCACATCTCGCGTCGACACCGCGTCCAATCGTGCACTCCAGACAAAAAACGCCCCGGACGGCATGACCGGGGCGTTGCGCTATTCCAGGAAGATCTTTTTCCTCGGTTTCGCGGGTGGAGCCTGGGGCTCGGGAGCCGTCTTGCGCGCGGGCCGGGGTTCCCGGACAGGCGAAGGCTCCGGCCTTGGCGTTGACTCCGTCGGACGTGACTCGACCGGCTCGGATGCGACGGGACGAGGCGCGGTCGGCCTGGATGCGGCGGGACGAGGCTGAGCCGGCGCGGATTCGGAAGGCGCGTCCTGGTTCTGCTCGCGCCCGACCTCCACTTTTTGCCCGGCGGATTTACGCGGCCGACGACGGCGGCGCTTCTTGGGCGCGCTCGCCGTGGCGGAGGACGGAGCCTCTTCCCCGACCGTCCCGGTTTCGTCCCAAATGGAAGACATCCCAAAGTCGAAATCAGCGGGCGCCTCGGGCTGCTCCACGGCCGGCGTCGCGGGACGGGAGACCGGCGTGGACGCGACGGACGGCGCGTCTTCACTGCTGGCGCGCGGCGACGGCGCGGGCGGCATGGCGGGAGCTTCCTTGGCGACGGTTCGCGACGCGGGCGCGGGCGAGGCGGGAACAACGGGCGCGCTCGACGTGGACGCCTCCGGCCCGGCATCGACGCCATCCATGACGGCTTCGGACACGCCTGGCGCGGCGCTGCCCGGCTTCTTGCGGCTGCGCTTGCGCCGGCGCTTTTCGCCTTCGGGCCGGAGGCCCTCTTCTCGGGGACTTGGCCGCGTGTCAAGGACAGGCCGCTCCCGATCCTGGCGCGGCTCGGCCGGGGCCTGGAAACGAGCCGGCTCGATCAGCCGTTCCGAGGGCTGTTCCAGGGGGGCGTGGAAGGTCTTCTGGTAGAACTCGTCCATCAGCATGGCCAACACGGCCCGCGCCTCCTCGTTGGCCGCCACCTCGGTCACAATGCGCATGAAACGCTGCATGCGTTCCTTCTGGATGTTGTCGGTCTTGCGCAGCTGGGCCTCCAACAGAAACACGGCCCGCTGGGAAATGAGCGCTTCCAGCTCCTCGTCGGTGGGCGCCTGGCGTTCTTCCAGATTGATGGAGAACTTCTTGGAGATCTGCTCCAACTCGATCTCCTCCATGCCGGAAACGAACGAAATGGCCACGCCGGCCGCGCCGGCCCGGCCCGTGCGGCCCGTGCGGTGCACATAGGCTTCGTGGTCCTGGGGCGGCTGGTACTGGAAAACATGGGACAGTTCGTGGATGTCGATCCCGCGCGCGGCCACGTCCGTGGCCACCAGGAACTTGAGCTTGTTGCGGCGCAGCTTGTCGAGGACTTCCTCGCGGGCCCCCTGGGACAGGTCCGCGCTGATCTCGCCCACGTCATAGCCGAAGCGCCGCAGCACCACGGCCACGAAATGAACATCGGCCTTGGTATTGCAAAAAATGATCGCCGAAGCCGGATTCTCCTGCTCGATAATCTTGACCAGGACGCGGCTCTTCTGCATGGCCGGCACCTTGTAGACCACGTGCAGCACGTCGCTGGCGTGGACCTGTTCCTGACTCAGCGACACGAACAGTGGATCCTTCAGGAACTGCTGCGCCAAGCGCTTCACGTGCCCGGGATAGGTGGCCGAAAACATGGCCGATTGCAGCCCGCGCGGCAGATAGCGTTGCAACTGCTTCATGTCCGGATAAAAACCCATGGATAGCATGCGGTCGGCCTCGTCGAAGACCAGAATCTTCAGCCGGTCCAGATTCAGAGTGCCCTTCAGCAGATGGTCAAGGATGCGGCCGGGCGTGCCGATGATGAGTTGGGCTCCGGCCTCCAGACCCTGAATCTGCGGCTTGTAGCCCACGCCGCCATAAATGGCCAAGGAACGAATACCGACCTCGCGCCCCAGTTCCTCGGCGTCGCGACTGACCTGCACGGCCAATTCCCGCGTGGGGGCCAAAACCATGGCCTGGGGCGCGCCCAGGGCGGAATCGATACGGTTCAGAATGGGCAACAGAAAGGCGCCGGTCTTGCCGCTGCCGGTCTGGGACTGGACCATGATGTCCTGGCCGCCGAGCATGGGCGGAATGGCCTGCCGCTGCACGGGCATGAGTTCGGTCCAGTTCATGCGGGCCGCCGCCGCGCGCAGGGCCCCGGGCAGATCGGTCATGGAAAAATTCTCGCCGGAAATTCCGGCCTCGGGGGCGTCGGTCTGGACGCCGTCAAATTCCGTGGTGTCGGTCATACGTGTTCCGTGTGTTCCGGCATGCCGTCCATGAGTTCGAGCAAAAGCCCTATGATGGAATTGCCGAGCAGCATGCCTTTTCGTGTCAAATGAAAATGACCGGACCCCAGTCCCGCAAGCCCATTGGAGCACAGCTGCTCGACAGAAGGGCGCGTGAACCGCAAAAAATCATGTCCAGTCCGTGCCTTGAAGCGTTCCAGGTCAAGTCCCCGCCGTGTTCGCAGAGCCAGCATGACCATTTCCTGACCAAGCGTGCGCTCGGACAGTTGTTCCACATTCACGTCCGCGCATCCGGTCGTCACCCAGTGGGCGTATTCGTCCAGATCCGCAGGATTGGTCGAGCGCCGCGCGTCCAGCGTGGACACGGCGGACGGCCCCAGACCGAGATAGTCCTCCTGCGCCCAGTAGCCGAGATTATGGCGGCTTTCCCGCCCGGGGCGGGCATAATTCGAAATCTCGTACTGCGCGTATCCGCGCGCTTCGAGAAATTCCGACCCCCACATGTACATCCCGGCGCTTTCGTCCTCGTCCGGCAAGGCCAATTCGCCCCGCGCGACCCGGGCCGCCAGGGGCGTTCCGTCCTCCAGGCTCAAGCCATAGCAGGACAAATGATCGGGGCCAAGGGCCACGGCCTGATTCAGGTCCGCGCGCCACGAGTCCAGGGTCTGACCGGGCAGGCCCCAGATCAGGTCAAGGCTCAGATTGTCAAAACCGGCCGCGCGCGCGGCCCTCGCCCCGGCCACGGCCTCCGCCGCGCCGTGCGGACGGCCAAGCATGCGCAACGCCCCGTCCTGGAAACTCTGCACGCCAAGGCTGAGCCGATTCACGCCCAGCCGTCGCAAGCCGGGCAAAAAGCCGCGCCGCGTCGCGGACTCCGGATTGGCCTCCACGGTGATCTCGGCGTCGTCCCTGACCGCGCACTGGGCGCGCGCGGCCTCCAGAATTTCTTCCACCTGCCCAAGCTCCAGCACGGACGGCGTGCCTCCGCCAAAAAACACGTTGCTCACCCGCGCCGAGGCGCGCCGCGCCATCCGCAGCCGTAGTTCCCGCGTGACCAGGGCCGTGTAGCGGACTGCGTCCTCCGGCCGAAACGGCACGGAATGAAAGGCGCAATACGCGCATTTGCGCACGCAAAACGGCACGTGAACATAGAGCAGCATGAGGCTACCCCAGCTTGCGCAAATCGGACGCATACCGCTCGAACTCGCTGTACAGACAGCCGCAGTACTGCTGCCGGTACATGCCCCATTCCTTGGACTGGGCAATCCCCTCGCTCCATCCGACGCGAAAATCCTCGTAATGAAACGCGACGCCCGAACCCGAGGCCAAATCCTGCCCCAAGGTTCTGATGGCGTCGTGCTTCTGGAACTTGCTGTACAACAGAGTAGATGTGAAGGCGTCGAACTTGCCGCGCCGGGCGATGGACAGGGTTCGTTCCAAGCGCACGGAGTAACAGGGCAAACAACGGTTTGGCTCGCGAAAGGTCACGGCCCGGAAATAGGCTTGCGGATCGTACTCGTCATCCTTGTACAGGACGGAAATACCCAGCCGCTCGGCCATCTGGGCCACGCCCTCGCGCCGGCGCAGATACTCCCGCAACGGATGGATATTGGGGTTGTAATACAGGCCAACCACCTCCATCCCGGCCCCCAACAGGGCCTGGACGGGAGTGATGGCGCACGGCCCACAGCAGATGTGAACCAGGATCTTCATGGCAAAAAACCTAGCAAAAGGAGCAAACAGGCACGGCCAGGGGTATGATGTGAATCTTGCGCGCGAACGTCCGTTCGAATTCCATCAGTTTCTCGCGCTTGCGGTTGAGCAGGTATTGCATGAGTTCGGCGTCGGTCTGGTACGAAAACGGCTCGGTCTGCTTGTCCTTGCGCAATTCCCGATACATGTCCTTCAGGGCCTGCATGGACCGCCACTCCAAATTGCGGCGGGTTCCGGCCCCGGAACAGTGCGGGCAGGGCTCCAGGCTCGCGGACAGGGCCGAGGTGCCCAGACGCTGACGCACGATTTCCATCAAGCCGAACTTGGAAATCCGGCCGACATCCGTGCGCGCCCGATCCACCTTGAGGGCTTGCCGCAACACCTTTTCCACCTCGCGGATGTGCTTGCCATCCTTCATCTCGATGAAGTCGACCACGATCTGGCCGCCGATGTCGCGGAGCATGAGCTGGTTGGGAATTTCCTTGGCCGCCTCGATATTGGTGCGCAGAGCCATTTCCTTGAAATTTTTCTCGCCGCCGATCTTGCCGGAGTTGATGTCGATGGCGGTCAGGGCCTCGGTATGATCGATGACTAGCTGGCCGCCGCTGGGCAGCGTCACGTTGCGGCTGAAGATTTTCTGCAACTGGGGCTCGATGCGGAAACGCTCGAACAGAGTTCTGTCGGTTTCGGCGTGGACCTTGATGAAGGTCTTGCGGCGGGGAAAAATGAGGGTCGAAAAATCCGTGATCTGCGTGGCGGTTTCGTCGTCGTCCACCCAGCATTCGGCGATATCCGGCGTGAGGTAGTCGCGGATGGCGCGGAAGGCCAGGTCCTTTTCCTCGTAGATGACGGACGGCGATTCCGAGGCGATGCCTTTCTTGCGGATGTCCTTCCACAGGCGTTTCAAAAACTGCAGATCCCGCGACAGGCTGCTCTTGCTCTGGGCCTCGCTGACCGTGCGCACGATGACGCCCAGGCCTTCGTCGAGCTTGAGTTCCTCGACGATGTCCTTCAGGCGCTCGCGTTCCTTCTCGTCCTCGATCTTGCGGGAAATACCCAACTGCTCGCGGCCCGGGGTGAGCACGAAATACCGCCCGGGAATGGACAGATAGGTCGTCAGAAAGGCGCCCTTGGAACCGGTCGGCTCCTTGACCACCTGCACCAGCACTTCCTGTCCGGGCTTCAAGACCTTTTGCAGGGGCGGGTATTTACCCCGCGTGGGGATATCGGACTGGTAGTATTCGGGATGAACTTCATCGACCTGGAGAAAACCGTTCTTCTCGGCCCCATAATTGATGAAGGCGGCTTGCAAGGCCTGGTCCACGTTATGGATCTTGCCCTTGTAGATGTTGCCCTTGGTCTTGCTCTGATGGAGCATTTCCACATAGTATTCGACGACGACGCCATCTTCCATGATGGCCACTTCCACCTGCTCTCCAGGCAAAACGCTGATGAACATCTTGCGTTTCTGCTTTTCACCCATAAAATTTCCTTCGCTGAAAAATGTTTCCGGCCGGGCCGGGAAAAGAAAAGTGCAAACCGGGGTTCCGGGAAAATTTGATCGATCTAGGCGGGCGGCGAGGGAATAAAAAAACCGGACACTGCCGGACGCACGGCACGCCGAGTATCAAGCAGGCCTGATACCTGGGCGAGCGCCCCATGGCAAGAAAAACCCTGCTTCCGGGCGGCGGGTTGCTTGACATCGCATAACGCCGTGGCTACTCCCGCCCATTCACCGCACAGGAGGCCACATGCTCGAACCGGGACAGCTGGTAATGCTGCTCAACGCAAAGGACAAGCGCTATTTCGTTTCCGCCCAGGAAGGGCAGGTCATGCACACCAACGAGGGCATCCTGCATCTCGACGACGTGCGCGCCGCCGGCTGGGGGCAGCAGGTCCTGACCCACAAGGGCTACCCGTTCACGGTCATGCGGCCCACGCTCTACGACCTGATCAAGTCCGTCAAACGCCGCACCCAGATCATCTATCCCAAGGAAATCGGCTATATCGCCATGAAGCTCGGCATCGGTCCGGGGTGCCGCATCGTCGAGGCCGGCTGCGGGTCCGGCGGGCTGACCACGGCCCTGGCCTGGCTGGTCGGCGACACGGGCAAGGTCTATACCTACGAGCGCCGCGAGGAATTCTACACCCTCTGCCGCCAGAACCTGGAACGCATCGGCCTGGCCCACCGCGTGGAGCAATTCCACCACGACATCGCCGAGGGCTTCCATCCCCACGCCGCCGACGCCCTGTTCCTCGACGTGCGCGAGCCCTGCGATTACGTCCACCATATTCCGAACGCCGTGGTCCCCGGCGCGCCCATCGGCTTCCTGCTCCCGACCACCAATCAGGTTCAGGATCTGCTCAAGGCCCTGGAAGGCGGTCCTTTCCGGCAGGTCGAGGTCCTGGAAATCTTCCTGCGCCACTACAAGCCCGTGCCGGAGCGTCTGCGTCCCGACGACCGCATGGTCGCGCACACCGGCTTCCTGGTCTTCGCCCGGACCTACGCGGAACTGGCCCCGGCGGACAGCCCATGCGCCACGGACGAGGTCCGCGAAGACGACGCCGACGCCTCCGGCCCCGAAGAATAACCGGGCCAGTTTCCTTTCCATTTCAGGGATTTGCAAGTTCCAGCTTGCAAATCCTTTTTTTATTCCTATAGATATGGCCTTTCTCTTCATTCTTTAGCCCCGGCCCAGGCCGGACCCCGCCCCGCAAGGAGGAGCGCTGATGACCCGCAAGGATCGCACTGAAGGCATTTTCAGCCGGCGCGAAGTTCTGGACGCCACTGAACGCCAGAAATACTACCAGATTCAGCTCAAGGAGCTGCTGTCGTACGCATACAGATATTCCGAGGACGTCAAAAAGCGCTTTGACCGCGCCCAATTCTCGGTGGAAAAATTCCGGGATCTCATCGACCTCAAGCACGTGCCGATCCTGAAGAAAAAGGAACTGATCTTCCTGCAGTCCATGGGCCCGCGCCTCGGCGGCCTCTTGACCAAGGACCTGGGCGAACTGCGCCGCGTCTTCCTCTCCCCCGGCCCGATTTTCGACCCCGAGGATCGCGGCGAGGACTACTGGGGCTGGACCGAAAGCTTCTACGCCGCCGGATTCCGCTCCGGAGATCTGGTCCAGAACACCTTCCCCTACCACATGGCCCCGGCCGGCCTCATGTTCGAGGAGCCGCTGCGGCAATTGAGCTGCGCCGTGATCCCCACCGGCCCCGGCAACACCGGCACCCAGCTCGACATCATGAAGAAACTGCGCGTGACCGGCTACGTCGGCACGCCGAGCTACCTCATGCATCTGGCCCAGAAGGGCGAGGAAAAGGGCCTCAACCTGCGCAAGGACCTGTACCTGGAAGTGGCCTTCGTGACCGGCGAGAAATTCTCCGAGAAGATGCGCTCCAACATGGAAAAGAAATTCGATCTGATCATGCGCCAGGGCTACGGCACGGCCGACGTGGGCTGCATCGGCTACGAATGTTTCCACAAGAACGGCCTGCACATCGCCAACCGGGCCTATGTCGAGATCTGCCATCCGGACACGGGCATCCCCCTCAAGGACGGCGAAGTCGGCGAGATCGTGGTCACGGCCTTCAACAAGACCTATCCCCTGATCCGTCTGGCCACGGGCGATCTGTCCTACATCGACCGCGCGCCGTGCGCCTGCGGCCGGACCTCTCCGCGCCTGGGCAATATCGTCGGCCGCGTGGACACCACGGCCCGCATCAAGGGCATGTTCGTGTACCCGCATCAGGTCGAGCAGGTCATTTCCGTGTTCGAGGAAATCAAGAGATGGCAGATCGAGGTCACCAACCCCGGCGGCATCGACGAGATGACGCTCTTGATCGAGGCCTCCAGCTTCAAGCGCGAGGAAGAACTGCTGCACATGTTCCGCGAAAAGATCAAAATCCGGCCGGCGCTCAAGATCCTCACGCCCGGCGCCCTGCCTCCGCAGATCCGGTTCATCGAGGACAAGCGCAACTGGGATTAGCCATGCGCCCGGCGCGGTACATTGTCCCCTTGCTGCTGGCCGTGCTCTGTGGCTGCGCCGTCAAACCCGCCTCGGGGCCCCGTCCGCACTGGACGGCCCCGACGGCGGGATCGTTTCTGACGGCTGCGGGGCAGCCTCTGTCCGAAGCCGAGATCGCGCGACAGGCCACGGACAAGGATTTCATCCTCGTCGGGGAAGGCCACACCAACCCCTGCGATCATGGGGCCCAAGCCCGGATCGTCGAGAGTCTGGCCAGGGCGGGACAGAGGATCGCCATTGGGCTGGAAATGCTCCCGGTCACGGCCCAGCCCGTCCTGGACCGCTTCAACGCGCGCCAGATCACGTCCGCGAACTTGGGCCGGGAAGTCGGTTGGGAAAAGACCTGGGGCTATCCTTATGATCTGTACCAGCCCATTTTCGAGCTGGCCGAGAACCTTGATCTGCCCGTCGTGGCGCTGAACATCCCCCGCGCCGTTCTGACCGCCTACCGCGACGGCGGCGAAGCCGCGCTGACGCCCGAACAGCGCGCCCTCGCGCCCTCCCGCGTCATCGAGCCCAGTCCGGAGCAAAAAAAAGCCCTGCGCGAACAGGTCGGGTTGCACCAGACCATGCGCGAGGCCGGCCACGCCAAAAACGCCACGACCGCGCCCAGACCGGCCATGCCCGGAATGACCGACCGTTTTTTTCTGGTGCAGGCCCTGTGGGATTCCATGATGGCCGAACAAGCCCGGACGTGGCGGGCCACGCTGAAGCGCCCCCTGGTCATCCTGGCCGGAGCCGGACATGTCGAACACGGCTGGGGCATCGAATACCGCCTGCGCGTTCTGGAACCCACGGCCCGCGTCCTGGCGGTCATGCCCGTGCGCGACGAGAAGGATTTCATGCTCCAGGCCGATCCCGCCCAACGCGCCCAACCGGGCGAAACGCTCTTCTTCGCCTGCGCGGCCCAACACAAAAGCCGGTTGGGCATGAACATCGTGTTCGAGGCCGAAACCATGCGCGTGGACAGCGTGGAGCCAGGATCGGCGGCGGAAGAAGCGGGTTTGCAACCGGGCGACATCCTCGTCGCGACCGGGGATGCAAAGCTGACCGAGGCCACGGACCTCCATTTCGCGGCCATGGCCGCGTCGCGACAAAAAAAACCGCTGGCCCTGACCATCCGCCGCGGCGTCCAAACCCTGACCGTGACCCTGCCCCTGCGCTGATGCCTGAACTCCCGGAAGTCGAAACCATCGCCCGAGGTCTGGACCGTCAAGTCCGGGGCCAACGCGTCGAATCCGCGCTGTTGCTGACTCCGAGCGTGTTGCGGGCGGGGGAGACGGACGATCTGGCCGGGCGCGTCATCGACCGCGTGACCCGGCGGGCCAAGCTCCTGCTGGTCGTGCTCGACAACGCATCCATCCTTGTTTTCCATCTGAAGATGACCGGGCGGGTCTGGTTGGCAAGCCCGGACCGCGCCTTGCCCAAGCATGCACATCTGGTCTGCGATTTGGTCGGGGGAGATAGAATTGTCTTCGAGGATCCGCGCCGCTTTGGCTTTTGCGGGCTGTTCACACCGGCGGAGCTGGCGGCCTGGGACTTTTACGCCGCCCTCGGCCCCGAGCCCCTGGAGCACACGCCCACGGAACTGGCCGCGCGCCTGCGGGGCCGCAAGGCCGGCATCAAGAGCTTGCTGTTGAACCAGACCGTCGTGGCGGGCATCGGCAACATCTACGCCGACGAATCCCTGTTCGCGGCCCGCATCCATCCGGCCAGCCGCGCCGCGTGCATCCCGGAAGCGCGGCTACGGCGTCTGTGCGCCGAATTGCAACGCATCCTGGCTGCGGCCATCGCCGCTGGCGGCAGCACCATCAGCGACTACCGCGACGCCTACGGCAAAAGCGGCCTGTTCCAGGAAAAATTCGTGGTCTACGGCAAAAAGGGCGCGCCCTGCCCGGGCTGCGGCCAGCCTTTCGCCACGGCCCAAATCGCGGGCCGTACGTCCACGCACTGCCCGCGCTGCCAGCGTCTTCTCGTCTAGCGCTCCCTAGGAATTCTGGTCCAGGACCGTGGACCCGCACAAGGGCTTGTCCTTGCCTCCGGCCGTGGATTGGACCTTGTTGCGCCGCGTCTTGCGGGCCTTGCCCTCGCCGTCGGCATGGCCATGCCCGTTGCCGTATTTTTCCAGCAACGGCCGATAGCGCTCGGCCCGGCTCAGGTTGAGGGAGAGGACCACGTGCTCGCGCTCGTCGGTGAACCCCTTCTTGGTGAAGAATTTCAACGCGGCCTTATTGCTCGGGTCCGTGTCGGCGATGAGATAACGCGCTCCGGACTCCACCATGCGCTCCACCAAGCGGTCGAAAAGTTTGTGGGCCACGCCCGTGGAATGGAAATCCGGGTCCACGCCCAGCCAGACGATATAGCCATAGGTCCAGGAGGCCTTGCTGATCAGGGTGCCGATGATGAATCCGGCCAGGACGTCGTCCACCTCGGCCACGAGGCTGAACTCGGGGTCGGTGTTGTAGTGCCCGACCACCTCCCATTCATCCCAGGTCCGGTACAGAAAAGGGTAAAGGTCGCAGGTGAAAAGGCGCTCGCCAAGGTGATAGACCGGGGCCAAGTCGTCCAATTCTATTTCGCGGATCGTGATCTCGGGGCGGGGAGTGCGTTCTGCTGTCATGCTGGGTGGGGGTTGAAGGAAAGGATGCGTGCCGGCTAGCGCGCGGCCGGTCCAGTGTCAACGACGCCGTGAAACGCGAAAACCGGAGCCCCCGCGCGAGGGCTCCGGCCGGAACGGACGCCGCGCCCTCAGGCGCGCTTGAGTTCATCGACCAGCTTGCGCAGGTCCTGGGCCATGCGGGCCAGATCGGCCACGGCCTGGGCGGACTGGACCATGGCCTCGGCGGTTTCCGTGGCCACTTGGTTGACGTCCTCGGTGGTGCGGTTGATCTCCTCGGTGACCGCGGATTGCTCTTCCGAGGCCGTGGCGATGGCCCGAACCTGATCGGCCGTGGATTCGGCCCGGCCCACGATCCGCTCCAGGGCATCGCCGGCCTCCTCGGCCAGGTGCGTGCTCTTGCGCACCGACTCCTCGGTCTGCCCCATGCGCCCGATATTTTCTGTCGCGCGGGCCTGAATACCACCGATGGCCTCGCCAACCTCCTTGGTCGCGCTCATGGTTTTTTCGGCCAGCTTGCGCACTTCGTCCGCGACCACGGCGAACCCGCGCCCGGCGTCTCCGGCCCGGGCCGCCTCGATGGCCGCGTTGAGCGCCAAAAGATTGGTCTGGTCGGCGATATCGCTGATCATGTCCATGATGCGGCCGATGCCCGTGGCTTGGTCGCCGAGCTTGCCCAAGCTCTCCTTCATGTGCGCGGCCAAGGCCTGGACATCGTTGGTGGCGGCGATGACCGTGCGCACCACGCCCGCGCCCTGCTGGGCTTGCTCCCGGGTCTCTTCCGCGTTGGACGCGGCGTCCGCGGCGTTGCGGGCCACTTCCAAGACCGATGCGTTCATCTCCTCCACGGCCGTGGAGGTCTCGGCCATGCGCTGGCGCTGGACCTCCGAACCCCGGCTGGACTGCTCGATCTGGGCGGCCAGCTGTTCCGAGGCCGAGGTGACCCGCTCGACAATGAGTTCGATCCGCGACGCGGCGTCCAGCATGCCCTCGCGCCGGGCTTCCTCGGCCTGGCGGCGGGCCGCCTCGGCCTCGCTCTTGGCGTCCTCGGCTTGCCGACTCTTGTCCTCCGCTTCCATGGTTTTGGCTTGGGCCTGGGCGATTATGTCCTTCAGGTTGGCGACCATGGTCCGCAAGGCATTGGCCAGGACGCCGATTTCGCCCTGGGCCGAAACCGTCAATGTTTCCTCCAGGTTGCCCTCGGCGACTGCGGCCGCGAAGGCCGTGGCGCGAGATATGGGCCGGGACAGGGACAACGCGAACCAAGCCCCGACTCCGATCATGACCACCGCCAAGCCCAGGGACACGCCGACGGTGGCCACGGTCACGCCCCGCTTGGTCGCGGCGATATGATCCAAGGACTTGCCGATGAAATACATGCCCTTGATCGCTCCCGACACGTCCGTGATGGGCCAGTAGGCGGTCTCGTATTCCTTCCCCAGAACCGTGTTTTTCTCCAGGAAAACGCCACCCTTGGCCAAAACAGCGTCCAGCACGGCCGGATTGTCCATCTTCGTGCCGACGGCGCGCTGTCCGTCCCGCGTGAGGGTCGTGGTCAGGCGGGTATCGCGCTCGAAAATCGTCACCTCCAACCCGCTGAAGGCCTTGATGGCGTCCACGAATTCGGTCTCGGAGAGGGACACGCCGAGCTGCACCGCGCCGATCACCCGGCCCTCGTGGACGATCGGACAGGCGGAGCGCAGTGAAAACTTGATCACCGATCCGGTCTCGATGCCCACGTTGGGCTCTCCGCCCAGAGCCTTGGCCACGTTGGACTGGGAGCCGACATTGTCCCCGACCTTGTTCGAATGGGAGCGGGCCAGGACCACGCCCTGGCGGTCGCAGACCGTGACGAAATGCGCGGCCGTGTCGGTCATGGTCTTGCTCAGCACGGCGCGCGCGACATCCCGGTCCTCGGCCAGGACAGCCTCGGCCAGACGCTGATTGGCCGCGACCAACAGCCCGTCATGGAGAAATCGCGTGCGCAGGTTTTCAACGTGGCTTTCCACGACGCCCTTGGCCGAGTTGATGGCCTCGCGCGACTCGACGTCGAACGCCGCGTCCATGAAATGCTTGGACGTCCAAAAAACACCCGCGCTCGTGATCATGACCGCGACGACAACCATGATCAGCACCCTGGAAAAAATATTCATTTTCATTGAACACGCCCGTGGTTGAGATGAGACCGGGAGGACCGCCAAAAGATATGGTAATAACGGCCACTTACACCCAAGTTCCGGAAGGCTGTCAAGGAAAAGAGCGACAAGAACCACGGCCGGATCAGGGCGCAAAAAAACCGGGGCGACGACGAATCACCCCGGCTTGCATCGAAATAAGCGGAATCAGTTCTTGTTTTCGGGCAGGATGACGTTGAATTCCAGGACCTCGCAATCGCCATCCCGGTTCACGTCGACCTTGATGTTTTCCAGTTCCACATGGACGTATTTCTGAACCACCAGCAGCAACTCTTGGCGCAGCTTGGGCAGGAAATCATATCCGCCGGTCTGGGCCCGTTCGTGGGCCACGATGATCTGCAGGCGATTCTTGGCGACCTCGGCGCTGGTTTTCTTGGGGCGGAAATAGCTGAAAATTCCCATCTCAGCCTCCAAAGATGCGGGCGAAAAAGCCCTTCTTGGCCGGCTTCAGAAAGCGGTGCTCGACATCCTCGCCCAGCAAGCGGCTCACGGCGTCCTCGTAGGCCTGGCCAGCGTCGCTGGCTTCGTCCAGGATGACCGGCTCACCGGAGTTCGAGGCGGCCAGCACGGCCTTTGATTCCGGAATCACGCCCAAAAGCGGAATGGCCAGGATCTCTTCCACGTCGCCCACGCTGAGCATCTCGCCCCGGGCCACGCGCTCGGGATCGTAGCGGGTCAGGAGCAGATGTTCCTTGATGGTGACGCCGTCCCTGGCCTTCTTGGTCTTGCTCTGCAACAGCCCGAGCACCCGGTCCGAGTCACGGACCGAGGACACCTCGGGGTTGGTCACGACCACCGCCTCGTCGGCGAAGTGCATGGCCATCAACGCCCCGTGCTCGATGCCAGCCGGAGAATCGCAGATGACGAAGTCGAAGCGGCTCGCCAGCTCCTCCAGGACCTGTTCCACCCCTTCCATGCGCAAGGCGTCCTTGTCCTTGGTCTGGGAGGCCGGCAGGATGAACAGATTCTCCACCCGCTTGTCCCGGATCAGGGCCTGATGCAGGGTCGCGTCGCCCTGGATGACGTTGACGAAATCATAGACCACGCGCCGCTCGCAGCCCATGATCAGATCCAGATTGCGCAGGCCCACGTCGAAGTCGAGCACCGCGACCTGATAGCCGCGTCGGGCCAGACCCATGGCCAGCGACGCGCTGGACGTGGTCTTACCGACCCCGCCCTTGCCAGATGTGACTACAATAATCTTCCCCACGGTTCCTCCTGGTCCAGCATCTCTCCTAGAGAGGTTCTATCAGCAGCTGCCGTCCGGCCAGTCGGATCTGGACCGGAGAGTTCTGCACATTCGCGGGCAGGTCCTCGCTGACCCGGTACAAACCGGCCACCGAAACCAACTCCGCCTTCAATTCCTTGCAAAAAATCCGCGCGTCCTCGTTGCCCATGACCCCGGCCAGGGCCCGGCCGCGCAGGGTCGAATAAACATGCACGTTGCCGTCGGCGATAACCTCCGCCCCAGGCCCGACCGGAGCCAGAACGATCAGATCGCGGCCCTTGGCGTAGACCTGCTGCCCGGAGCGGACCGGCTTGTCCACCAGCATGGCCTCGTGGTCCACGGCCGGGGAGGGCTGGACGGACGGCGCAACCTTGGCCGGCGCGCTCTTGTTCTCCGAAAAAACGCCCAGATAGAGCTTGGAGGCCAAGCGCTCATGGTACTCGTTCCCACCCTGGATGCCCACGGGCGTCATGCCCTGTTCGCGCAACAGCCGCACCAACCCGTTCAGATCGAACCCATCGCGCATCTGCCCCAAGGCGGAAAAATCGACGATGATGGCCATGTTGCGGAAAAATTCCGGAGTTTGCCCCAGACGGTCCGTCACATCCCGGCCCAACACGGCCAGGTCCGTGGTCAACGGACGAAACAGGGTGCAGGGCGCGACCTTGCCCTTGATCTCGAACGAGGACACAAACAATTCCTTGGGTTGATGCTCAATCGGAAAGAGGCCCGAACATGAGGGCTGGGTGTACAGCGGGACGCGCGTGAACACAAGGCCCGCCTTGACTCCGCGCCGCGCGCCGCGCATGCTGCGCCATTATCGCACAAGGGGGAGACACATGGATATTCGTCATGTCATCGAACAGGAAATTCCCTTCGACCGCTTCCTGGGCCTTGTCGTCGAGGAAGTCCGTTCCGGCCACGCGCGGCTGCGCCTACCCTACCGTCCGGAATTCATCGGCGATCCGCGCCGGCCGGCCCTGCACGGCGGGGTCATTTCCATGCTCGTCGACACCTGCGGCGGCGCGGCGGTGTGGGCGTCGTGCGCGGTCAAGGATCGGGTGGCGACCATCGACATGCGCGTGGACTACCTACGCCCGGCCGACCCGGCCGACCTCATCGCCATCGGCGAGGTCAAACTGTTGGGCAACCGCGTGGCCAACGCCACCGTGCAGGTCTTTTCCGCCACCAACCCGGACCTGATCATCGCCGAGGGTCGAGGCGTCTACAACATCCGCAAGGCCGGGGCCAGGGCCCCCGAAGCCCGCATCCCCGACGGCGAGCACACCGCGCCCTGAGCGGAAACTCGCCCGCTCCATCAAAATCGATCCAGACGCATTCCATGAAAAAATCCCGGCGTGGTTCATATAAAGCCAGCCGGGATTTTTCGCGCGTGCGCGGCGGTTTGCGGAAGCGTCTACAAATACCCCAACCGACCAGGAATATAGAGCGCCAGCTGGGGCACGAACAAAACCAGCAGCATGGCGACAAGCATGGCCAGGACGAACCACAGCACCCAGGGCACGGTGTCCTCCATCCCGATCCCCGCGATGCGTGTCGTGACCATCAGGTTGAGCGCCATGGGCGGGGTGAACTGGCCGATGGCCAGGTTCATGGTCAACACGACGCCGAACCAGACCGGGTTCCAGCCAAAATGATCCATGACCGGCAGCAGGATGGGGATGAAGATGAAGAGGATGGACACCCCATCCAGAAACATGCCCGCGATGACGAGCATGACGACCACGGCCAGCAGCGTGACCGTCTCGTTCGAGGAAATGCCGATCAGGGCCGCGCCCATGGCCTCGAACGCGCCCAGGGTGTTCCCGGCCCAGGCGAAAACCGACGACAGGGCGATGATGAGCATGACCACGGCCGAGACCTCGGCCGAGTCCACCAGCAGGTCGTAGACATCGCGCGGGGTCAGGGTGCGGTAGACGAAAAGCCCGACGATGAGTCCGTAAAAGACCGCCGCCACCGCCGCTTCCGTGGGCGTGAAATAGCCGGAGCGGATGCCGCCCAGAATAATGACCGGAGCCAGCAGCCCCCAGACCGCCTCCTTGAAGGCCTGGATGATGCTCCCGCATGCACCGCCTTCGTCGGACGCGCCAAAGCCATGACGGAGGGAAAGAGCCCAGGACGGCGCGATCAGGGCCAGCCCCGCCAGCAGCCCCGGAATCAGCCCGGCCGCGAACAAGGCCGGAACCGTGGCTTGGGGCGCGAGCACGCTGTAGAGGATGAAGGCGATGGACGGCGGAATGAGGATGGCCGTGGACCCGGCGGCCGCGATAAGCCCAGCCGAGAATGCCTTGGGGTATCCGGCTGCGGCCATGCCCGGAATCATGACCATGGCCACGGCGGCGGCGTCGGCCGGGCCTGAACCGGAAATGCCGCCCAGGACCATGCAGACCAGGATGGCGGCGATGGCCAGTCCGCCCCGCAACGGTCCAACCAGGGCCACGGTGAAGTTCACCAGGCGCAGGGCCACGCCGGAGCGCTCGAAGACCATGCCGGCGAAAACGAACATGGGAATGGCCAGCAACGGATATTTGGCCACGCCGGTGTAGACGCTGATCGGCACGGCGGGCAAGCCAAGCCCGGCCCCGGCGATGGCGATCGCTCCGGCCAGTCCCATGGCCGTGGCCAGCGGCGCGCCCGCGAGCATCAAGGCCAGAAACACGACGAAGAGGAGCGTGATCATGCCGGCCTCCGGCGCACGCGCGCCACGAGCATCAGCGCCAGACGCAGGACAATGAGTCCAGAGCAGACCGGCAGCCAGACGCTGTACCACCATTGCGGCAGCCCCAGGGCGGGCGAGGTCACCTCGAAGGAATAGTCATCCCACGCCGCCAGGACTCCATACCAGGCCAGCAGCGCGAACATGGCCACGTTCCCGGCCCATTCCAGGCCCACGCAGACGGCCTTGCCCCAGGCCGGCAATGCGTCCACGACCAGGGTGATGCGTACGTGACGGCCCTCGGCGAAGGCGGAAACCGCGCCGATCAGGGTCAGAATGAGCAAAAGAAAGACCGAGACCTCCTCGGTCATGGCAAAGGAGGCATCGGTGCAATAACGCATGAGGACGTTGGCCCCGGTGATCAGGGTCAGGGCCGCCATGACCAGGGCGGCCAGGGCGCGCTCCACCCGGGCCGGGCGGGTTCGAGACGAAGAATCCATGGATGACACCTTGGGCATGCGCACCCGCGCATGGAGAAAGGAAACAGGGGGCAGCAAGCGCCCCCCAAATCGTGACATGGGAACCGGAGCGCTCGGCTAGCGGCTGGCCTTGATGGCGTCCTCGGCCTTCTTGACCAAGTCCACGCCGACGACGGCCGCCCATTTTTCGTACACCGGGCGCGTGGCGGCCCGGAACGGTTCGCGCTCCTCGGGCGTCAGGCGGGTGACGGTCACGCCGTTCTTCTCGATTTCCCGGAGCAGGGTGTCGTCGCCGCCCGTGACGCCCTGGCGCGCGTCGACCACGTTTTCGGCCGCCGCCTGCCGCGCGGCCTCGGCCACCAAGGCGCGGTCGGCCTCGCTCCAGGTGTTCCAGACCTGCTGCCCGACCACGAAGAAGAGCGGGTCGGCCATGTAGCCCCACAAGGTCAGAAACTTCTGCTCCACGGCGTGCAGCTTGGCCGCGTTGAAGACCGAGAGCGGATTTTCCTGGCCATCCACGGCCTTGGTGGCCAGGGCGGGTTGCGCGTCGGCCCAGCTCATCTGGGTCGGATTGGCGCCCAGGGCGGTGAAACCGTCGATGAAGATGGGCGAACCGACGACCCGGATCTTCAGGCCCTTGAGATCCGCCGGGGACTTGATGGCCAGCTTGGAATTGGACAGCTCGCGGAAGCCGTTCTCGCCGATGGCCAGCGGAACCACGCCTTGCTTTTCCAGAACGGCGAAAATGTCCGAGGCCACATCGCCGTGGGTCAGGGCGTCCATGGCTTTTTCGTCGGAGATGAGGAAGGGCAGCGAAAAGAGGTTCAGCTGCTTGACCTGGGGCGACCAGTTGATGGACGAGCCCACGGCCAGATCGATCACGCCCTGCCGGATGGCGGTGAATTCACGGGTCTGGTCGCCGCCGACCAGGCTCGTGCCGGGATAGACCTTGATGTTGATGCGGCCCTCGGTCTTCTGCTTGACCAGATCGGCCCACCGCTCCGCCGCCCGCCCCCAGGGAAAGGCCGGTCCCAGGACCGTTGAAAGGCGGTATTCCGCCTTATATTCCGCCGCGCCCGCCGGAAAGGCGGACAGCACCATGCACACGGCGACCAGCGCCAAAAACTTTTTCATGACTTGCCCCTGTCTCGGCTGAGGATTCTGGGTCGAAACCCGAAACGTCGCCGCGCGAGCCGCCCTTGTGGGGCGAACTCCAGCGCGGTGCTCCGGTCTGCGGACACAGCTCTTGTGGGAGCGCGCGCACCGCGCCACCCGGCGCGGGGAGCGTGCGCGGCGCCAGTGTTTTTGGCGCAACGCACTGGGTTGTTTGATTTCTCGACAGGAGGTGTAGGCGGGTCGTGGGCCGTGCGTCAAGCCGGGCCAGACCACGGCGGGGGCGCGGCGTCATCCGGCGCGGAAAAAAGATGGCGCGTCCTGGTTTTTTATCTTGTGTCAGACAAAAAAAAATTGATACCGAAGGAGAAATTTTGTCCGGACCTGGGCCCACGGGCCAAGCACCAAGCGCGCCGCGACGCCCCAGGCGTCACGACACCCAAATCTTCACGCGAAAGGTTGAACGTATGAAAATCTGGCTTCCGGATCGTCTCTACAGGATGTTTCCCATGTGCGTCGGCATGATCGGATGTGTGAGTTGCAGCCTTGGCGGCGCGGCGACCGTCGGACTTGGCGGGGTGCTGCTGCTGTACAGCGGCGGCGTGTTCTGGATGCGAAAATAGCACGCGCCATCCTCGGCGCGGCTCTCCCCATCCCTAAAAACAGTCTAGACCGCTCGTGGCGGGTCGGCGAACCCGGCCCGCGCCGCGCGCACGAAGGCCGCCACCAACTCCGTGTCCTTGGAGCCGTCGGCGGCTTCCAGTCCGGTGTGGGCGTCCACGGCGGCCGGCTGGACCACGCGGATGGCCTCGGCCACGTTGGCCGGCGTCAGCCCCCCGGCCAGGATGACCGGCCGCAGGGAACAACGCACCAGCTCCGCGCTCACGGACCAGTCATGGGTCTGACCCGTGGCTCCGCTGGCGCCGGTGGCGGGATCGAACGTGTCCGTGATGAAGGCGTCGCAGACCGGGGCGTAGGCGCCGACGAATTCGACCGGGCTCAGGGTCTCGCGGCCGATGACATAGCTCTTGATGATCCGCAGCGGGTACCGCGCCTTGATCCGGGCCAACACGTCCGGCGCGACGTCGGCGTGCATCTGCACGGTCTCCACGCCCAGAAATCGGCACAGATCGACCAGCCGGCCGGGATCGTCCTCGTAGGTGATGAGCACGCACGCACGCGTCCCCAGCGCCTGGATCACGGCCCGCGTCTCGGCCTCGGACGCGTCCGGCGCGTGCACGGGCAAGCGCAGCGGAAAGCCGAGCAGATCCACCCCGCACCCCAGCAGCATTCGCCCCTCGTCCACGGAGCGCACGCCCGCCACCTGGACCGTGCCGTTTTCGATCATGATGTTTCCCCCAGCAGCGCAGGCCATGCGCGGACGCGCCGCGAACGGTCTATTTTTTCTTGGCTTCCTTCAACAGATACCGGGCCATTTCCACGTCATACAATTTCGTGGGGTCAGCCTTGGCGTCGCGCTCGTTCTGGAACATTTTCGCGCCACGCTTGACGATGTCCATGTCCAGCCAGCCATGCCGCTCCCAGACCTCGGGATGGTCGGCGTTGCTCAGCCGGAACTCGATGGAGCCATTCAGTTCGCGCACGTACATGCGGATGCGCTTGTTTTGTGGGTTGGGATAATAGAAAATACCGTCTTTGTCCTGCACGCGAGCCTCCAAATTGTTTGGCTTCGGGACTTTCAAAGCGCGGCCGAATTGTCAATCCTTTATAAATTCAGCCACGCCGGACAAACTCGACCTTTTTTTGTTTGACACTCAAAATTTGTCAGCCTAATAACTTGTCCATCAAATAGTTTGACTTCAAAACGAGGGTGCCCATGCACGACCATTCCTGTTCTTGCCCTCATCACGACCACGGCGAACGCGGGACCCGCTTCGTCTTTTGGCTGACCATGGCCACCATGGCCGTGGAGATCCTTTCGGGCTGGGCCTTTGGATCCATGGCCCTCCTGGCCGACGGCTGGCATATGGCCAGCCATGCCGGGGCCATGGCCGTGGCTTGGTTCGCCTATGCCTATGCCCGCGCCAACGCCGACAACCCGGACCTGATCTTTGGCGCGGGCAAGGTCAACGCCCTGGCCGGATTCGCCTCGGCCGTGGGACTGATCCTGGTCGCGGCCTACATGCTGGGCGAATCGGCCACGCGCTTCTTCGCGCCCGTCTCCATCGCCTTTGGGCAAGCCATCGCCGTGGCCATCCTCGGCCTGGCCGTGAACCTGGCCAGCGCCTGGCTTCTGCGCGACGAGGGCCACGCCCACAGTCACGACCACAATCTGAAGGCCGCGTACATGCACGTCCTGGCCGACGCCCTGACCTCCATCCTGGCCATCCTCGCCCTTCTGGGCGGCAGCCTTCATGGCCTGAATTGGCTCGACCCGGTCATGGGCATCGTCGGGGCCCTGGTCGTCGGACGCTGGGCTCTGGGGTTGTTGCGCGAAACGGCCCGCGTGCTCCTCGACCACCGCGTCGGCGGCGACATCCACGCGGACATTCTGCGCCGCATCGAGGCCGACGGGCGCATCCGGGTCCGCGACCTCTATGTCTGGAACATCGGACCGCGCCGCATGGCCGCCCACCTGACCGTGGAGGACGCCACGCCCCGACCGCCCGAACACTACAAAAACATCATGGCCGAGGTGTCCGGACTGGAGCGGATCACGGTCGAGGTCCACGCCTACCCCGGCCCGGCCGAAGGCCCGACCCAAACCTGTCCGGAGGCCGGCCATGCATGAGCTGGAGAACCTGAGCGACCTCATCATCGAGTTCTATGAAAAACTGTCCTCCTGGGAGCAGGCCGTGGTCCGGGACAGCGCCATCTCCCTGCCGCAGATGCACACACTGGAGATTCTGGGCCAGCAGTCCCCTCTGCGCATGAAGGAACTGGCGGCCAAGATGGGCGTGACCACCGGCACCCTGACCGTGACCGTGGACCGCCTGGAAAAGCAGGGCTTGGTCGCCCGCATCCCGCACGAGACGGACCGCCGCTCCATCTTGGTCGGCCTGACCGACGCCGGCCGGGACCTGTTCCAGGAACACCACGGCCATCACCTGAACCTGACCCGGGAATTGAACGCGGCCCTCACCCCCGAGGAAAGCGAACAGTTCCGGACCATCCTGGCCAAGCTGACCCAGGCCTTGTGAAGGGGTGACGGACCGGCGGACTGTGCGCTACAAGGCGCCGGTCCGTCACCTCAACCCCGAACCGCCATGACCCTCGACCTGACCTCTCCGGCCGCCACCGGCCTCGTCCTTGGGCTCTCGGCCGGGCTTTCGCCCGGTCCACTGCTGACCCTGATGCTCTCCGAGACCCTGCGCCACGGCGTCAGGGCAGGCCTCCTGGTGGCCGTGGCCCCGCTGTGCACGGACCTGCCCATCATCGCCCTGGTCGCGTTCCTGCATTGGCTGCTGCCCGCCAACACCGCTCTCGAAATCGCCCTCGGCCTGGGCGGCGGGCTCTATTTGGCCTGGCTGGCCTGGGAAGGCCTGGTCCGCGCGCCCGCGTCCTCCACGAACGCGACCGCCGCCCCGTCCCTCGGGCGGGCCATGATGGTCAACCTGCTCAACCCCAATCCGTACCTGTTCTGGATGACCATCGGCGTACCAGCCATGACGGAACTCAAGAACTCGTCCTGGAACGCGGCCGGTCTTTTCGCCCTGTTCTTCTATGCCCTTTTGGTCGGGAGCAAGGCCGTGGTCGCGGTGCTGGCCGGACGGAGCGCGTCTTTTCTTGGCGCGCGATCCTATGTACTGACGCTGAAAGCGCTCAGCCTCGTCCTGGGCGTCCAAGGCCTGGTCTTCGTCCACCGCGCCCTGCGCCTGTGGGCCTCCCTCTAACCCGCAACCCCCGACGCCATGACACTCACCCCCATCGCCGACACCTATACGACCCCGGACCTGCCCATCTCCTTTCTGGCCCGTCACTTTCCCACCCTGGCCTTCTACGCCAAGGCCTTCCAGATCGTCTGCGCGGCGGCCTGGCGCACCCGTGAGGGGTACACGTCCGAACAATGGGCCACGGACAGCCGAACCTTCATCCAGGGAGCCGAATCCTGCGGCCTGCGCTTCATCATCGAGAACACCCACGCCTTCGCCGACCTGCCTGGGCCCTGCGTGGTCGCGGCCAACCACATGTCGACCATGGAAACCTTCGCCCTGCCCTATATCCTGGCCAGCCACCGGCCCATCGCCTTCGTGCTCAAGAAAAGCCTGACCACCTACCCCATCTTCCGCCACGTGGTGAACGCCAACAATCCCATCCCCGTGGGGCGGAGCAATCCGCGCGAGGACTTCGCGACCATCATGGAGCAAGGCCAGGACCGCCTCAAACGCGGCTATTCGGTCATCGTCTTTCCGCAGACCACGCGCACGCCCGACCTGAACCGCGCGGCCTTCAACACCATCGGCATCAAACTGGCCAAGAAGGCCGGGGTGCCCATCCTGCCCCTGGCCGTGAAGACCGACGCCTGGGGCGTGGGCAAACTGCACAAGGATTACGGCAAAATCCGGCCCGAACTGGCGGTGCGCTTCTGCTTTGGCGAGCCGATCCCGATTCGCGGCGCGGGCAGGAACGAACACGAGGAAGTCATGGAATTCATCCACTGGAAACTTTCGGCCTGGAGAACGGCGTGAAAAAACGGGTCTGCATCCTCTACACCGGCGGCACCATTGGCATGCGCCCCACCCCCCAGGGCTACGCCCCGGAAGCCGGCTACCTGGGCCGGACCATGGCCGCCATGCCGGAATTCTCCAGTCCCGACGTGCCGGATTACGTCATTCATGAATACGCGCCCCTGCTCGATTCCGCCAACATGGGACCGCGCGAATGGCTGGCCATCGCCCGCGACATCGCCGCCAACTACGCGGACCACGACGGCTTCATCGTCGTCCACGGCACGGACACCATGGCCTACACGGCCTCTGCCCTGCCCTTCATGCTGGAGGGCCTGGCCAAGCCCGTCATTCTGACCGGATCCCAGATTCCGCTGTGTCGGGTCCGCAGCGACGCCCGCGACAACCTGATCACCGCCCTCATGGTCATCGCCCAGGCTCCGGCGCCCGAGGTCTGCCTCTGTTTTGGCAACCGCCTCCTGCGCGGCTGCCGGAGCACCAAGGTCGACGCGGCCGGATTCCAGGCCTTCGACTCGCCCAATTACCCGGATCTGGGCTCCATCGGCGTGACCATCCGCGCGCATTCCGCCCGCATCCGGCCCGTGGAACCACGCAACGGACTGACCGTGCACCCCCTGTCCGACGCCAAGGTCGGGGCCCTGCGTCTTTTTCCGGGCATCTCGGCCCAGTTCGTGGCCAACGTGCTGCGCTCGCCCCTGCAGGGACTGGTCCTGGAAACCTATGGCATGGGCAACGGGCCGTCCAACGACGCCGACATCATGGCCGTGCTGACCGAGGCCAGCGGCCGGGGCGTGGTCATCGTCAACTGCACCCAGTGTCTGCGGGGAGTGGTCGATCAAGGCGGATACCAGGCCGGATCGGCCCTGGCGGCGTGCGGAGTGGTCTCGGGGGCGGACATGACCGCCGAGGCGGCCCTGACCAAGATGATCTATCTGTTCAGCCTGGGCCTTGGACCGGACGAGATCCGCGTCCGCATGACCCAAAACCTGCGCGGCGAGCTGACCGAGGCCGATGCCGCGTCCTGACATCCCCATCCTCTACCGGGATGAGCATCTGGTCGCCGCGCACAAGCCGGCCAACCTGCTCGTGCACCGCAACGCCCATGCCGGGCGCGAACCCTTCCTGCTGCAACTGCTGCGCGACCAGCTGGGATGCCGGGTCTATCCGGTGCACCGTCTGGACCGCCCGACCTCGGGCCTGCTGATCATGGCCCTGTCGCCGGACATGGCGGCGCTCCTGGCCCGGCAGTTCGCCAACCAGGAAGTGCAAAAAACCTATGTCGCCGTGGCGCGGGGCTTCACGCCCGAGGAAGGCGTCATCGACACTCCGCTCACGGCCGCGTCCGGGGCCGAACAAGCGGCCCGGACCGCCTTCGTCCGGCTGGCCACGGCGGAAATCCCCGCACCCGTGGGCCGCTACGCCACGGCCCGCGTCAGCCTGGTCCAGGTCCAGCCCCAAACCGGACGCACCCATCAGATCCGCCGCCACTTCGCGCATATCCGCCACCCGCTTGTCGGCGACGTGCTGCGCGGAGATGGCCGCCACAACCGCTTCTTTCGGGAGCATTTCGGCCTGCACCGGCTGCTTTTGGCCAGCGTCGAACTGCGCTGCCAGCACCCGGCCACGGGCCTGAACCTGCGCCTGCGCTGCCCCCTGGCCGAAGACCTGGCCGCCCTGCTGACCCGACTCGGCTGGATCTGGTCGGGCTGAAATCAGGCCGACCGCGTCAGACCGGGGACGGCGCGTCGCATTCCGCCCGGCCGACTCCGGCCACGCAGACCCGGTCCCGGCCCGCGCTCTTGGCCTCGTAGAGGGCGGCGTCGGCGCGACGCATCAATTCCTCGACCGTGCCCAGCCCTTCGGAAAAAAAGGCCAGCCCGATGCTCAGGGAAAAACGCATGGCGGCATGACCGAACCTGACCACGCGCTCGGAACAGGCCCGGCGGACCCGTTCCGCGATGACCACGGCCTCTTCCCGTCCCACGTCCGTGAGCACGACGCCGAATTCTTCCCCGCCCAGTCGGCCGAACAAATCCGAGGAGCGGAGAATGGAGCGACTGGTCTCGACCATGGCCTTGAGCACCTCGTCGCCGCCCCCGTGTCCCCACGTGTCGTTGATGGCCTTGAAATTGTCGATGTCGATCATGAGAAAGGCCA
>CAYLNA010000006.1:0-35665 GCA_964384665.1 uncultured Desulfovibrionaceae bacterium
AAACGTCGTGGTAGTAAGTAGGAGTTGATATGCCAAGGTCTCTGAAAAAAGGCCCTTTCATCGATGATCATCTGCTGAGAAAAGTGGAAAAGTTCAATGCCGATCGAAATCGGCAGGTGATCAAGACCTGGTCTCGGCGGTCCACGATTATCCCTGAAATGGTTGGGCTCACTTTTGCGGTTCACAATGGAAAGAAGTTCATCCCGGTTTTTGTGTCCGAAAATATGGTCGGCCACAAACTGGGAGAATTCGCGCCCACGCGGACGTATTTTGGGCACGCTGCTGAAAAGAAGAAGAAATAGCCAGGAAGTTTCAACATGGAAGCAAGATCTGTCGCCAAATTTATACGCGTGTCTCCGCAGAAGGCCAGACTGGTTGCCCGCAACGTAACCGGGAAGCCAGTCGAGGACGCCTTGAATGTCCTGAAGTTTACACCCAAGAAGGCCGCCCGCCTGATTGAAAAGGTCCTGACTTCTGCCATTGCCAACGCGGAAAACAATGCCAAGCTCGATGTGGACAGCCTGTATGTCAAGGAAGTGCGCATTGATGGCGGTCCAAGCTGGAAGCGCATTCAGTCCAGGGCAATGGGCCGTGCATACCGGATCATTAAGCGAACCAGCCACATCACTGTGGTTGTTGATGAACTCTAGGAGGGCAGTACTTTGGGTCATAAAGTTCATCCGTACGGATTCCGTTTGGGTTACAACAAGAACTGGAAATCCCGTTGGTTCAGCGATAAAAAATATGCCGAGTATGTTTTCGAGGACAGCAAGCTTCGGAAGTATGTGAAGGAAAAACTCTTTCACGCCGGTATTTCGAAAATTGAAATTGAAAGAGCCGCCGACAAGATTCGTTTGATTCTTTTCACTGCGCGTCCCGGTATCGTTATCGGACGGAAAGGCGTGGAAATTGAGAAGCTGAGAACGGAACTCAAGGATAAGTTCGGTCGTGAATTCGTGATCGAAGTCAACGAAATCCGCCGCCCGGAAACCGACGCCCAGCTTGTGGCCGAATCCATTGCTCAGCAGTTGGAACGGCGCGTTGCTTTTCGTCGGGCCATCAAGAAAACCCTGGGCATGGCCCAGAAGTTTGGCGCCCAGGGGATCAAGGTTCAGTGCGGAGGACGTTTGGGCGGGGCGGAAATCGCTCGTTCTGAATGGGCCCGTGAAGGCCGTGTCCCCCTGCACACCTTGCGTGCCGATATTGATTATGGCGTAGCCCTGGCGAAGACCACCTACGGCGTTATCGGCATCAAGGTCTGGGTGTTCAAAGGCGAGATACTGAGCGAGGTGGATAACTGATGCTGAGTCCCAAGAGAGTTAAGTTTCGGAAGCAGCAGAAAGGTCGCATTCATGGGCTGGCCCAGCGCGCGACCACGGTTGCTTTTGGTGATATTGGGTTGAAGGCTGTTGAATGTGGGAAGATCACAAGCCAGCAGATCGAAGCCGCTCGTATCGCGATGATGCGACATATCAAAAGAGGCGGTAAGGTCTTTATCCGAATCTTTCCCGACAAGACGATCACGGCCAAGCCTTTGGAAGTCCGTCAAGGTAAAGGTAAGGGCTCGCCAGTTGGCTGGTGCGCTCCTGTTCAACGAGGCCGCATGATTTACGAGATTAAGGGTGTTGATGTTGAGCTGGCCAAAGAAGCTTTACAGAGAGCTGCCTACAAGCTGCCTATCAAGACTATTATAGTCGAAAAGGAGTAACACAGGATGAATGCTCAACAAATACGCGAACATGATTCTGCTCAGCTCCAGACCAAGCTCGGTGAACTTCGGACAGAGTTGATGAATCTCCGTTTTCAGCATGCGACAGCGCAGCTCGAAAACACTCAAAGAATGCCGCTTGTCAAGAAATCCATTGCTCGGATTTTGACGATTTTGAAAGAGAAGGACACGGAGACAGGTGATGAGTAACAGCGGAAAGACATCAAACAAGAGAACTCTTGTTGGCTTCGTTGTAAGCGACAAGAACGACAAGACCATTGTCGTCCGCGTCGAGACACTGGTCAAACATCCTGTTCTTAAAAAATATATCCGCCGCAGAAAAAAATTCATGGCTCATGACCCCAACAATGAATGCCACATTGGGGATAAGGTTCAGATTGTCGAACATCGCCCCATGAGTGCGCGGAAGAATTGGCATCTGATGAAAATCATTGAACGAGCTTTGTAGGGGATTCACACATGATTCAAATGCAGACGACTTTGGATGTCGCAGACAATTCCGGAGCCAAGAAGGTTGCCTGCATCAAGGTGCTAGGCGGAAGTAAGCGGCGATATGCGCGAGTTGGCGACGTGATCATGGTCTCCGTCAAGGAAGCGATCCCGCACGGTAAAGTCAAAAAAGGCGACGTTCTTCAGGCAGTAGTTGTCAGAACAACAAAAGAGATTGGTCGCCCCGATGGCACGTACATCCGTTTTGATAACAATTCAGCTGTATTGTTGAATAAGAACCTTGAGCCGATGGGCACGCGTATCTTTGGTCCTGTTGCGCGAGAACTGCGGGCAAAGAACTTTATGAAGATCGTATCTTTAGCCCCCGAGGTGCTGTAAGTCATGTCCACACAGGTCTGGAAAATTCATAAGGATGACAATGTAATCATTCTTGCCGGTAAAGATAAAGGCAAGATTGGTAAAGTAATCAGAGTCCTCCGTAGTAAGAATAAGGTCATTGTCGAAAAGGCAAACATTGCGAAGAAGCATGCTAAGCCAAATCCGTATGCGAATCAGCCTGGCGGAATTGTCGAAAAAGAAATGCCGATTGATATTTCCAATGTCCAATTCGTATGTACCGCGTGCTCTCAGCCGACGCGCCTCGGCTATAAAATCACCGATGATAACAAGAAAGTTCGTTATTGCAAAAAATGCAATGAAACGATCAGCTAAGGTGCTGCAATGAGTAGTCTCGTAAAGATCTACAAAGATACGGTCGCTCCTGAACTTGCCAAGGAATTTGGGTACTCTTCTTCGATGCAGGTCCCCCAAATTCAGTATGTTTCTCTGAACATGGGCTTGGGTGAAGGAAGCCAGAACAACAAAATTATTCAGGATTCTGTACGCGATCTTTCTCTGATAGCTGGTCAGCGGGCTGTTATAACGCGGGCAAAGAAATCCATCGCCGCTTTCAAGCTGCGCGAAGGAATGCCCGTAGGCTGCCGTGTATCGCTCCGCGGGGATAGAATGTGGGCATTCCTTGAGAAGCTGATCACTATTGCTTTGCCCCGGGTCCGCGATTTTCGCGGGGTTCCGGACAGAGGCTTTGATGGCCGGGGAAATTACACCATGGGCATCAAGGATCATACGATCTTTCCCGAAATCGAGATAGATAAAATTGAAAAAGCCGTCGGTATGAATATCTCGGTTGTCACGACTGCAATGACCGATAAAGAAGGCAAGATGCTGTTGAAGCTTCTTGGAATGCCTTTCAAGAAGTAAGGAGGACTGTCACTTGACTCGTACATCACTTATGGTCAAGGCCCAGCGGAAGCCTAAATTTTCCTCGCGGAAATATAATCGCTGTCCAATCTGTGGCCGCCCCAGGGCCTTCATGCGCAAGTTTGGCATTTGCAGAATCTGCTTCAGGAATATGGCCCTTGCCGGTGAACTGCCAGGCGTAAGAAAATCTAGCTGGTAAGAGAGGAACACCCATGTCTGTCATAGATCCTATCGCAGATTTGTTAACCCGAATCCGTAATGCATACACAGCTATGCATTCTACTGTCACCATGTCCCCCAGCCGCGCCCGTGTAGCCCTTTTGGGTATCTTGCACGATGAAGGGTATATTGGGGATTTTACAACCGAAGGCGATCAGATTCTTGTGAATTTGAAATATCACGAGAATAAGGCCGTCATCGCTGGCTTGAAGCGCGTCAGCAAGCCTGGACGGCGCATCTATGTGGGGTCCAAGGACATCCCGTCCGTTCAGAACGGCCTTGGAATCTGCGTGTTGTCCACTTCCAAGGGTATTCTCGAAGGGAAGAAGGCTGCGGAAATTGGCGTTGGCGGCGAACTTCTTTGCGAGATCTGGTAGGGAGGTCGCAATGTCACGAGTTGGAAAATTGCCGGTTAGCATCCCTAGTGGTGTTGATATCACGATTGGCGACGCTCAGATCGAGGTCAAGGGCCCGAAAGGCTCCTTGGATTTGGCGACACATTCTGCCATCGATATCCGTGTTGAAAATAATCAGGCGTTTGTCACGCCCGTCGACGATAGCAGGATTGCTCGTCAGCAGCATGGCTTGCGGAGAACCTTGCTGGCCAATGCCGTTGTCGGCGTGACCAAGGGATTCGATAAATCCCTTGAAGTCATTGGTGTCGGCTACAAAGTCAATGTTCAGGGGAACACCGTCGTTTTGAACGTGGGTTTTTCGCATCCCGTGAACTTCCCATTGCCAGACGGAGTTCAGGCCAAGGTCGATAATAACAAGATTATCATCTCTGGCTGCGATAAGCAGGTTGTGGGCGAGGTTGCCGCTCAGATTCGCAGAGTACGTCCGCCGGAACCATACAAAGGCAAGGGCATCAAATATTCTGACGAAACTGTACGTCGCAAGGCCGGCAAGTCCGGTGGTAAGAAATAGGAATCGCCATGAAATTTTCACGAGAAGACGCACGTAAAAAGCGCAAGGCTCGGATTCGTAAAAAGGTCAATGGAACCCCTGAGCGCCCACGTCTTGTGGTGTTTCGCTCCAGCAAGCATATTTATGCACAGATCATCGATGACATCGCCGGAGTGACCCTTGCTTCCGCGTCCACCCTGGCCTTTGAAGGCGACGGACATCGTCTGACCTGTGAGAACGCCAAGCGCGTGGGGCAAAAAGTTGCCGAAGAAGCGATTAAGAAGAATATCACTGCGGTGGTCTTTGATCGTAACGGCTTTGTTTACCATGGCCGGGTGAAGGCTTTAGCGGACGGAGCCCGTGAAGGCGGCTTAAATTTCTAATCGAGGACATCCATGCAACAGAACGAATTTGAACTCATTGAGAAAATTGTCTATCTCAATCGCGTCGCCAAAGTTGTCAAGGGTGGCCGTAGGTTTAGTTTTAGCGCCTTGGTGGTGGTCGGCGATGGCAAAGGCACGGTGGGTTATGGTCTTGGCAAGGCCAACCAGGTCCCCGACGCCATCAAGAAAGCCACGGATCGGGCGCGCAAGGACATGCAGAAGGTTGAACTTTTGGATGGAACTATTCCCTATGAAATCATCGGCAATTTTGGGGCAGGCCATGTTCTCTTGAAGCCTGCTTCCGCAGGAACGGGAATCATCGCTGGCGGTCCAGTCCGCGCCGTCATGGAAGCCGTCGGCGTGCATGACATCCTGACCAAGGCCATCGGCACCAATAACCCGCACAATGTCTTGCGAGCCACGTTTGCCGGGTTGCGCTCCCTTCGCAGCGCCGAGCTTGTCGGTAGAATGCGAGGTAAGGCTCTTACCATCAAGAGAAAGTAGGTGTGAATATGATTCAGGTCAAACTCGTCAAAAGCGTGATCACGCAGCAGCCTAGTCAGCGCAAGACCGTGAAAGCCCTTGGCTTTACGAAGCTCAATCAGGTACGAACCCTTTCCGATAACGAATGTGTTCGCGGCATGATTAAAAAAGTTCAGCATCTCGTCGAGGTTATCCAGTAATGAACCTTCATGAATTATATCCATTCCCCGAGGAGCGGGCCAAGGTAAAGCGACTTGGCCGTGGCACCGCGTCTGGCCAGGGTGGAACTTCTGGCAAGGGACATAAGGGCCAGAACGCGCGCAGCGGTGGCGGAGTCGCGCCGTGGTTTGAAGGCGGACAGATGCGTTTGTATCGCCGCCTGCCCAAGCGCGGTTTCAAAAATCCTTTCCGCACGGAATATCAGGTTCTCAATGTGGGTGTGATTTTCGCGGCCTTTCCGGGTCAGTCCGAGATCAGCGTTGAGGATCTCTATACGTCTGGCTTGGTCCGTGGCGGTTTTCCCGTCAAAATTCTGGGCGAGGGCGAGGCGACTGCATCCGTCAAGATCTCCGCGCATAAGTTCAGCAAGCAGGCTATCGAGAAAATCCGCAGTGCTGGCGGAGAAGCTATTTCCTTGGAAGGATAATCCTTGTGAGTATACCCAAAGGTGCAAACGCTGGAATGTCGGAGCTGAAAAGTAAGTTTTTGTGGACTTTTCTGCTTCTGGCTATTTATCGCATTGGCGTGCATTTGCCCGTGCCTGGCGTTGATGGAAATGCTCTTGCGGATTTTTTTGCTAGCGCCCAGAACACATTGTTTGGTCTTTTCGACATGTTTTCTGGCGGTGGTCTGAAAAATCTCTCGATCTTTGCCCTTGGTATAATGCCGTATATTTCCGCGTCGATTATTATTCAGCTTTTAACGGTCGTCAGTCCAGAACTCAAGCGGTTGAGCAAGGAAGACGGCGCGGCTGGAAGGAAAAAAATCACGCAATATACGCGTTATGGGACCGTTCTGATTTCCGTGGTACAGGGGCTCGGCATTGCTGTTGGTATCGAGAGCATGTCCAGCCCCACCGGGGCTCCCATTGTCTTCATGCCAGGTTGGGCTTTTCGTTTTATCACCGTGCTGACGCTTACCGCAGGCACGATTTTTGTTATGTGGCTTGGTGAAAAAATCACCGAACGCGGCATTGGAAATGGGATCAGCCTGATCATCTGTTCTGGTATTATAGCCGGATTGCCGAGTGGAATCGGAAAGTCCTACCGCCTGTTCACGGCGGGGGATGTTTCGTTGTTCACGATACTTCTGGTCGTCGTGGTCATGGCGAGCGTCTTGGTTGGGATTACCTTCATGGAGCGGGGACAACGCCGTATTCCCATCCATTATGCGAAACGAATGGTTGGTCGAAAAATGTACGGCGGCCAGACGAGTCATTTGCCTCTCCGGATCAATACGGCTGGCGTCATTCCGCCGATTTTCGCGTCCTCCATTTTAATGTTTCCGGCGACCATCGCGAATTTTTCCGATGTCGAGATTCTGAACTCCATGGCGAATTATTTTCGTCCTGATTCGGTCTTGTACAATATTTGTTTTGTGGCCTTGATTGTCTTTTTCTGTTTTTTTTATACCGCGATTGTCTTTGATCCCAAGGACATTTCGGAAAATTTAAAAAAACAAGGTGCTTTTGTGCCGGGGATTCGTCCCGGCTTCAAGACCAACGAATATATTGACAAGGTTCTGACCCGTTTGACTTTGTGGGGATCCTTGTATATCTCCGCCGTTTGTGTTTTGCCCATGATTCTCATGAAACAGTTCAATGTCCCTTTTTATTATGGTGGGACGTCGCTGTTGATTGTCGTTGGCGTGGCCATGGACACGATGTCTCAGGTCCAGTCTCATTTGATTTCAGGTCGTTATGATGGGCTTTTGGCCAAGGCGAAGATCAAGGGACGGCAGGGTTGAAAAAATTCAGAGGGATTTTCCTGAAAAATGAACAGGAAATTGCAATTCTGAAGGACGGCAACCAGATCGCGTCTCAAATTCTCGACGAGGTTGGTCGGGCCATCCAGCCTGGGGTTCAAACGATTGAGCTTGAAGAGTTGGCGGTTGACCTTTGTGGAAAAAATGGAGTCGCGCCGGCATTCAAGGGCTATCTCGGTTTTCCGTATGCCTTGTGTTGCTCCATCAATGACGAAGTGGTGCATGGATTTCCATCCCGCACCGAGCTGAAGTCCGGCGACATTGTTTCCGTTGATTTTGGTGTTATTTTTAAAGGTTTTTACGGTGATACCGCGAGAACCTTTCCTGTAGGAAGTATCGATGAAGGCGCGGCACGTTTGCTGGAAGCGACCAAGCAGTCCTTGTTCAAGGGGATTGAAATGGCGCTTCCGGGAAACGACCTTTACGATATTTCCCGGGCTGTACAGGAAGATGTGGAAGCTCATGGGTACTCGGTGATCAAACGGTTCGTTGGACACGGGATTGGCAGGATGCTTCATGAGAAGCCGGAAGTCCCGAACTTCGTTCCCAAGAACTGTTCACGGGTCCCTTTGAAGCCGGGCATGGTGCTGGCCATTGAACCGATGGTGGCCATGGGGTCCGACGAAGTCGAAATCCTCTCCGACGGTTGGACCGCAGTCACCAAGGATAGAAGCCTATCCGCGCATTTTGAACATTCAGTGGCCATAACCAAGGACGGACCTCTCATTCTCAGTCAATCTCGGTTGTTCTGAGCATATGTTGAAAATCTTCGGGGGATTCAATGAAAGTTAGACCTTCTGTGAAAAAGATTTGTCCCAAATGCAAAGTCATCAAGCGCAAGGGCGTGCTTCGGGTGATTTGTGAAAATACTCGGCATAAACAAAGACAGGGTTAAGGATAGGGGGATATTGTGGCAAGAATAGTTGGTGTAGATTTGCCGAGAAATAAAAGGCTAGATATCGCATTGACATATATTTATGGCATCGGCCGAGCTACAGCTCTCAAAATCCTTGATGCCACCGGTATCGATTGGACTAAAAACAGCGACGATTTGACCGCTGATGATGTCAACACCCTCCGCAAGGAGCTTGAAACGAACTATAAGGTCGAAGGTGATCTTCGCCGAGAAATAGTTGCCAACATCAAGCGCCTGATGGACATCGGATGTTACCGGGGTCTTCGTCACCGTCGCGGCTTGCCATGTCGTGGTCAGCGTACGCATACCAATGCGCGCACGCGTAAGGGCCCACGAAGAGCCATTGTCGGCAAGAAGAAAAAATAACGGGTTGGAGACGCACATATGGCAAGGCCTCAGAGAGTTATCAAGAAGAAGGAAAAGAGAAATATCCCTACGGGTATTGCTCATGTCAACAGTACGTTCAACAATACGATCATCACCTTCACCGATCCCACGGGGAATGTCGTGAGTTGGGCAAGCTCGGGTGCATCCGGTTTCAAGGGTTCGCGTAAGAATACTCCGTTCGCGGCGCAGCGTGCCGCGGAAACTGCTGCTCGCAAGGCTATGGACTGCGGGATGCGGACTGTCGGAATCTTGGTCAAGGGACCTGGCGCAGGCCGTGAATCAGCAATGCGGGCCATCAACGCCGTGGGGATGCGGGTCGTGTTTATTCGCGACGTAACGCCCATTCCCCACAATGGCTGTCGTCCGCCCAAACGTCGTAGAGTATAGAGGGGGAAGGAACCTTGGCTAGATATACCGGAGCAAAATGTAGAATTTGCAGGAGAGAAGGCGGAAAGCTTTTTCTCAAGGGTGATAGATGTTACACGGATAAGTGCGCCTTTGAGCGTCGGGCTTATGCTCCTGGCGATCATGGCAAGGCGCGCAAGAAGCCGAGTGATTATGCGCTGCAGCTGAGGGAAAAGCAAAAAGTTAGAAAGATGTACGGAATCCTCGAAGGCCAGTTCCGTCGCTATTTCGCCGAGGCGGAACGGCGCAAGGGCGTGACTGGTTCCGTGCTCCTTACCCTCCTGGAAACGCGTATTGATAATGTCGCCTATCGTCTCGGTTTCGCCAATTCGCGGAATCAGGCTCGCCAGATGGTGCGGCATGGTATTTTTCTGTTGAACGGCAGACGCGTGAGCGTGCCTTCCATCCAGATGAAATCCGGCGACGTACTGGAAGTGCGCGACAAAACACGTCAGAACTTGGTCATCAACGAGGCTTTGGAAGTTGTCGCCCGTCGCGGCGTACCTGCTTGGCTCGAAATCGACGCACCCGCGATGAAAGGTGTTGTAAAGGCTCTTCCGACAAGAGAAGATATCACTTTCCCGATGACGGAGCAGTTGATAGTTGAACTCTACTCCAAATAGCAGGCGGTAAACATGAGTTCTACGTATAGCGGAGACAAAAAGGTTTACGTCAGGAATTGGGCAGAGCTTGTCAAGCCTGAACAGCTTGAGCGCGATGGAAAGACCTCGGGCACGTATGGTCGATTTGTTTGCGAGCCCCTGGAGAGGGGCTTTGGAACCACCATCGGCAACGCGCTTCGGAGAGTATTGTTGTCCTCTCTGCAAGGCGCTGCTCCCGTGTCTGTCAAGATTCAAGGCATTCAGCATGAATTCACGACGATTCCCGGAGTGAATGAAGATGTGACGGACATCGTGCTGAACTTGAAGCAACTCCGTGTCGCGATGGACACGCACGAGCCGCAGAAGATCCAATTGATCGCCAACGCGAAAGGCGAGGTGAAAGCCTCGGCGATTGTCGAGAATCAGCATCTGACAATTCTGAATCCTGATTTGCATATCGCGACGTTGTCGGAAGATATCGATTTGGTGATGGATTTGGAATTTCGCATGGGCAAGGGCTACGTCCCGGCCGAAATGCACGAAGGCCTTGATAACGAAATTGGAGTCATTACCCTTGATTCCAGTTTTTCTCCAATCAGGAAAGTTGCGTATAGCGTCGAGCAGGCGCGTGTCGGACAGATGACAAACTATGATAAACTTATCATGGAAGTCTGGACGGATGGGTCTGTATCGCCGGATGATGCGCTCGCGTATAGCGCGAAGATTCTGAAGGAGCAGTTGACCGTATTTATCAACTTCGATGAAAGTTCCGCGGACATCGAGAAGTCTAAATCAAAGCCTCAAGACAAGATCAACGAGAATCTTTTCAAGAATATCGAGGATCTTGAATTGCCGGTCCGTGCGAGCAACTGTCTTAAAAGCGCGGGGATCCATATTGTTGGCGAACTCGTGCAGAAGACAGAGGCCGACCTTCTCAAGACAAAAAACTTTGGCCGGAAATCACTCGAAGATATCCGTCGGGTTCTTGAGAGCATGGGGTTGGATTTTGGAATCCGCGTCGATAATTTCGATGAAATGTACCAGGATTGGTTAAAGAGGAACGAAGAAGATGAGGCATAGAAAATCTGGACGCAAACTGGGTCGTACGTGGGAGCACCGTAAAGCCTTGATGAAGAACATGGCCCGCTCCTTGGTCGAGCATGAGCGGATTCGGACAACCGAAGCCAAGGCGAAAGAATTGCATATATTGGCTGACAAGCTCGTGACCATGGCTTTGGTTGATAGCGTTCATGCGCGCCGTCAAGCTTATGCCATTCTTGGAAGCCACCATAGCGTGAAAAAGCTTTTTGATGTCATCGGACCGCGTTTCACGGATGTGCCTGGCGGGTATACGCGCGTGGTCAAGTTTGGCGTGCCTCGCGTTGGCGATGGCGCACCCATGGCGATGATTGAGTTCACGCAGCTGGCCCAAGCTTCGGAGCCCACGGCCGATTCATCCGAGCAGGCTTAAGTTGAGAGGAAGGCAGGGAAACCTGCCTTTTTTTTGCTTCTTCGTATTGTTTTTTTCTATGCTAAGGATTGGGCTTGATGGATATCCGAAAGATAGAAGCCTTTGCCAAGGTTTTTGAACACAAAAGTTTTTCCAAGGCTGGAAAATCGCTCTATTTATCTCAACCGACAATCAGCGCGCACGTCGCGGCCCTTGAACAGGAACTCGGGGTTATCCTGTTTGATCGGATTGGGCGGACCGTGGTTCCTACCTGCGCCGGAGAGATTTTGTACATGCACGCCCAACGTATTTTCGATGCGTCCGAACTTGCGCTGTCCGAGATCAGAAAGCTGCAGGAGCGCGTCACCGGAAAATTGGACGTCGGCGGCAGCACTATTCCCACCAATTACATTTTGCCGGAATATTTGGCTGAATTTTGGAGGATGTACCCCGAAGTCGTCATGGATTTGCGCGTCGGGGATTCCGAGGAAATCATCTCCGCCGTTCGCGACAACAGTTTGATGCTGGGTGTGGTCGGGAACATGCATGACTCGACGGATCTTGTTTTTGAGCCCATTGTCCAGGATTGCCTGGTTCTGGTGATGGCTCCTCGGCTGTACGAAAAGTACGCGCATTTGGAGAGCGATGAATTTTTGCGGGTCGTTCCATGGGTCATGCGCGAGGAAGGCTCCGGAACCCGTGAAGCCATGGAGCGGAGTTTGGCGAAATTTCATCTCCCCATGCACATCCTGAATGTCTCGATCATTGTGCGCAACGCGGCTTCCATCGCCCGATGCGCGCGCGCGGGAATGGGCGCGGCGATCACCTCGGCCATCACCGTGACCGACAGCTTACAGGATGGGTCCCTTGTCACGGTCGATTTGCCTGGGTTGAGCATGGATCGCTCTTTTTATGTCGTGTACAACAAGCGCCGATCGCTTTTTCCCGCCGCCATCAAACTCATTGAATATTTGAAATCGAATATTCGGCCGTTCGTCCCCGTGCTTTCCGGAGCGAACAGTCTTGCGCACGCGCCGTCCCCAAGGATCGCCCTATGAAGCCACTCGTCCAAACCGTTACCGCCGCTGGTTGAGCGTCCAAACTTTCTCCAGGGGACCTGGAGAACGTTCTTGGAGCATTGGCGGTTCATTCCGACGCGCGCATTCTGACCGGACTGGGCAATTCCGAGGATGCGGCCATCGTTCGCTTTCCAGCGGGCAAGGCCTTGGTGCAAACTTTGGATTTCTTCACGCCCATCGTGAACGATCCGTTCTTGTTTGGCCAGATCGCCGCCGCCAATTCTCTTTCCGACGTCTATGCCATGGGGGGGCAGCCCTACGTGGCCATGAATATTGTCTGTTTTCCCGTCAAGACCATGGATACCTCGATCTTGGCGGATATTCTGCGCGGGGGCTTGTCGAAAATCGAGGAGGCCGGGGCGCTGCTGGTTGGCGGGCACAGCGTTCAGGACACGGAACTCAAATATGGTCTTTCCGTGTCCGGCGTCATCGATCCGGATCATTATGCCACGAATGCCGGCTTGCGGCCTGGGGATAAACTCGTCCTGACGAAGCCTATCGGTTCCGGGGTGCTGGCCACGGCGATCAAGGCGGAGTGGGAGGGCTCCGCCGCGTACGAGCACGAGGTTTGGAAGTGGGCGGCGCGCCTCAATCGTTTTCCTGGCGAAGCCATTGGCGTCTTTGCCCTAACGGCCGCGACCGACATCACGGGTTTTGGACTTGGCGGTCATCTTTTGGAAATGGCGCGGGCCTCGGCCTGCTCCGTCCGGGTGGACATCCAGGCCGTGCCGCTCATGGCCGGTGCCAGGGAGCTTGCGGCCATGGGGCTGATTCCCGCAGGCAGCTTCGCCAACAAGTATTTTTGTCGCCATGAAGTCCAGATTGTTTCCGGGGCGGACGCCGTGCTGCTCGACCTGATGTTCGATGCGCAAACCTCGGGCGGCATGATCTTGGCCGTCGATGAACACCGCGTTGGCGAACTCCAGGCGTGGCTCGAAGCGCGCGGGGAACTCGCCGTTGTCATCGGCGATGTTCATCCCGCGCGCGCGGATGGGGTGCGGCTTGCGTTATGGTGAGGGTCCAGCTTGTCGTGGCGGCTGGCGAGGCCCGCGAGACGGACGTCCCGCGCGGCCAATTGTTTCTGCATGTTCTTTTTGAGCACGGTTTGACCTCGGGCAAGGCGGTGTGCGCGGGGATCGGGCTGTGCGGTCGGTGTCGCGTGCGTTTTGCAACGCACCCTCCCGACCCCTGCGGTGACGATGTGCTCCGTTTGGGCGCCACTGCCGTGTCCGAGGGCTGGCGTTTGGCGTGCCGTCATGCGGCGTCCGTTCCGTGCCGCATCGAAATTCCCGGTGATGCGCATATCGCCTCGCTCCCCGTCGTGACGGGCGAGGCCCTGGCAGTCGATATTGGAACGACCCGCATCAAATGGGCCGTGACCACGGGCGGAATTCGCGGGGAAGAACACGCCGTCGCCAATCCCCAGATGGGAGCGGGAAGCGAGGTCATGGCCCGTTTGCGCTATGCCTTGGCATCTCCCTCGTCGGCCGAGCACTTACGTTCGGTCGTGGTCGATATCATCCGGGCGATCGCGGCGAGAACCAATGCCCGCCGTCTGGCTGTGTCCGGAAACACGACCATGATCGCGCTCCTTGTTGGCGCGCCCGTGGCGCATCTGGCCGTGGCGCCCTATGCCGCGCCGCTTTTGGGTGGAGAGTGTCTTGCCGTGGCCGACGACTTGCCTCCGGCGTACGTGCCTCCGCTACTGGGACCGTTCATTGGCGCGGACATCAGCGCGGGCTTGGGGTATCTGCGCGCTCTGCCGGACGTGGCGTATCCGTTTCTTTTGGCCGACTTGGGGACAAACGGCGAGTTCGTCCTGGCCGTGGACGAGCAGAACTTCGTGGCCGCGAGCGTTCCTATGGGGCCCGCCATCGAGGGCGTGGGGCTCTGCTGCGGAGCGCCCGCCGGGCCAGGAGTGGGGACGCGCTGCGTTCTTGTCCCGACGGGGCTTGTTTGGGACGCAGCGCCGCTGGCCGCTATTTCCGGGACAGGCGTCATCTCCTTGCTGGCGATTTTACGCCAAGTCGGCCTCCTGGACATGGATGGGCATTTTATTCCCGCGCGCACGCCTCTCGGGCGGCGGCTGGAAGCCTCGGTCCGGGATCATCCCGTGGGCCGCGTTTTCCGGCTCGACGGGGAGGTCTTTCTCGCGGAGCGCGATGTCGAGGAATTTTTGAAGGTCAAGGCCGGAGTCAATGCCGCCGTCGCATCCTTGCTCGATACTGCGGGCCTGACACCAACAGCGGTGCGGAAGGTGTATCTGGCTGGGGCTTTGGGCGAGTATGCCGATCCGCGGGACCTTTTTTCCCTCGGCCTTCTTCCGCGCGTTTACGAGGGACGGGTCGCGGTGGCGGGAAACACGTCCCTCGCGGGCGCTTTGAAAAGCCTGGAGGAGCCCGCCTTTCGGACCGCGCTCTCGGATTTGGCGTCCCGGGTTCGGGTCGTCGATTTGGTGGACCAGCCTGGCTTCGCCTCTTTTTTCATGCGCGCCATGCGTTTTGAATGGATCTGGGGCGGTTGATCCTCCGCAGCGTCGCGGAGCCCGCGCGGCCTGCTTCTCTCCATGCCTACAGTTTGCTTCCGATGGCGTCGTGGATGCGCTTGGACGCGAATTCATCCCCCAAATATCCGACCCGCACGGCGACCTCCGTCGTGGTCGAGGTCTGGGCCTTGAGATTGATCCAGACATCCTTGTCCCCGTCCTTGGTCGTGATCGACGCGGTGCTCAAGTTGAGTTCATGGCTGTACAGGGGCAAACCCAGGGATTCGCATCCGGCCAGGGTCGCCTTGTAGGTTGTTTCGAGGTTGGCGTTGTAGGCGCCCAGCAGTTGCCCGGCGGTGTAGGTGTAGGTCCCGACCGCCGCCGCGCCGCCAACCACGACGGCCGCGCATCCCGTGCTCAGCAGAATCAGAACCATCAATAGTTTTTTCATGAGCGTCCCTTTCCTTTTGCTTGAATTTCGAGTGGGATATCGGTTTTGGATCCGGTTGAAAAGTCATCGCACGGAGAGGATATCCTGCACGGCCAGTTCGAATTGTTGCAATCCATTGAATTTCGAGAACCTGGGTGTGTAGGCGATGACGGCCTGCTTGCCGCCGAGAGGCTGGTCCTGCCACTGCTCCCCCTGTCGCCAAGCCACGGCGCGGTGAACCGTGCCGTCCGTGGTATCGGCCAGATGGAGTTCGAGGTGTTTCTTTTGTCCGAAAAAGCGGTGCTTGAGGATGGAGAGCGGCGGGGACAAAAAGACCGGGCGCGGGTTCCCCTGGCCAAACGGCTGGAGTAGTTCCAATTCCCGCAGCAGGGTGGTGGAGATCTGGCCAAAGGGCAGCTCCATGTCCAGTTCCAACGCGGGCTGGATGTAGTTGGCGCCGAGTTGGTCCTCGACCGCCTTGGAGAACAACTCTTTCAGGGTCGAGAGCTGGAACGGTTCCAGCTTGAGCCCCGCCGCTTGGCGGTGTCCGCCGAATTTATGCAGGCATTGCTTGCAGGCCATGAGGGCCGCATGAAGATCAAAGTCGGGGATTGATCGGCCGGAGCCTTTGAAGATGCCGTTTTCCTTGGTCAGGATGAGGCAGGGGCGATGGAAGCGCTCCGCGATGCGCGAGGCCACGATGCCGATGATGCCCGGATGCCAGTGCTCGGAGTGCAGGACAAGTCCGGGCTGATGGCGTTGGGCTTCGGCCTGGACGATGGCTTCTTCCAGGATGCGTTGCTCCTCGGACTTGCGTTTGATGTTGAGCTTGTCGAGCTGGGTGGCCAGGGCCTTGGCCGCCTCCCGATCCGTTTCCAGGAGAAGGCGCACGGCCAGATCCGGATCGCCGATGCGGCCGGCCGCGTTGATTCGGGGGGCCAGGGCGAAGCCAATGGAGCCCGCGCCGATCGCGTCGCCGGGGGCCAGCCCGCTGACATCCTTCAGGGCCTGGACGCCGGGGCGCCGCCCTTCCTTGATCAAGAGGAGCCCGTTCTTGACCAGGATGCGGTTTTGTTCATCCAGGGGGACCACGTCGGCGATGGTGCCCATGGCGACGAGATCGAGATACTGCCGGATATCCAGCGGCGGGCCGGGCAAGAGTCGATTCAGGGCGCCCATGAGCAAAAAACTGACGCCCACGCCGGAAAGGTCCTCGGTGGGCCAACCTCCGAGTTTGGGGTTGATCACCACGTCCGCCTCTGGCAGTGCCTGTCCGGGCAGATGATGGTCGGTGATGATGACGCTCATCCCCAGGCGTTTTGCAGCCCGCACTTCCTCGAGGTTGGCGATGCCGCAGTCGACGGTCAAGAGCAGGCCGACTCCGTGGTCCGCCAGGTTTTGGATGCCGCGCGTGTGCAGGCCATACCCGTATTCCAGTCTGTCCGGAATGAAGTGAAGGATGTCCACTCCGCGCTGGCGCAGGAAATCCTTGACCAGGGCCGTGGCCGTGATCCCATCCACGTCGTAGTCTCCCCACACCGCGATGGATTTACCCGTGACGATCGCTTCGCGCAGCACGGCGGCTCCGCGCGAGATGTCCGGCCACTGGTCCAGGGGCCGCAGATGGCGCAGGCCGGGGCTCAGGAATCTGTCCATGGCCGTTTCCGTGGCGATGCCGCGGAGAAGAAGCAGACGCACGAGAAACGGGCTGATCTCGAGTCGATCGGCGAGAGCCTGGATCCGGGCGTGGTCCATGGCCGCGGAAGCGGGAGGAATCTTGAGGCTCCAGGGGCGTGGTGTCGAACTCATGGGCCGTGTTTCTCTCGATGGGGCTTGGGGTATTGTTTGCCGGTGGCGAAACAAAAAAGGATATCCGGTTTGTATTTTTACGGCAAGCATTTTTGGTTCTTTGTTTTTGCTATTGAAACAGCTTGGAATTATTGTTGATATTTTGGAGGCTTGTCGCATGAATTTGACTTTTGCGCCCATCACCCTGGATGGGCAGGACGAATACAATCGTTTGCTTGCGGCGTGTCCGCAGAAGCCGTCCGACTACAGTTTCGTCAATATCTGGGGCTGGGGGCGGGAGTATGGCCTGGAATGGGCCTTTGCGACGGATCACATCCTGCTCCGGCAGACCCTGCCCCAGATCGCGTACTGGGCGCCCGTCGGCGACTGGAACACGTTGGAGTGGCCGGCCGTGTGGGCTGCTCTACCCGAAGACGCCCTGTTCATCCGCATTCCGGAAATGCTGAAGGATATTTGGACGGAAACCCTGCCGGGCGTGCTGGTCGAGGAATGCCGGGAACATTGGGACTATCTGTACGAAGTGGAAGAACTCGTGGAACTCAAGGGACGGAAATTCCACAATAAAAAGAATCTGCGCAATCAGTTTGAGCGGGATAACGAATTTCATTTCGTCCGGCTGGACGAAAAGACCGTGGAATGCGCCCTGGCTCTGCAAACCGATTGGTTTTTATGGCGCAACACGGAAAATGATCAGACCTTGGATGCGGAAAATCGCGCCATCATCAAGGTCATGCACGACTGGTCCAAGCTGACGGGCCTCATCGGCGGCGGCTTGGTGGTGGGGGACAAGATGATCGCCTACACCATCGCCGAGGCCCTGGACGCCGAGACCGTCGTCATCCATTTCGAGAAAGGCTGCCCGCAGTTCAAGGGCGTGTACCAGGCCATCAATCAGATTTTTTTGGAGCAGTGTTGTCGCGGCTTCAGGATCGTCAACCGGGAGCAGGACCTGGGGGACGAGGGCCTGCGTAAGGCCAAACTGAGTTATAATCCCTTGGATTTTCTTAAAAAATACAGAGTCTCCCGGCGCGTGGACGGCCTTTAGTCCGGAAGTTTTTCCCAGTAGCCGCATTCCTTGACCGGACAGGCCAGGTGCGCCCCCTTGGCCTTGGTTTCCTTGCGGACCAGGATTTTGGACCCGCACAGGGGGCAGGGCTTGGCCACCGGAAAATCCCAGACCGCGTAATCGCATTTGGGGTAGGTGCTGCACGAAAAGAAGATCTTGCCTCGGCGGCTGGTTTTTTCCACCAGTTCGCCGGAGCAGCCTTCGCGCGGGCAGGGCACGCCCGTGCTCACGGATTTGGTGTGCCGGCACTGGGGATAATTGGTGCAGGCCACGAACCGACCGCCAGTCTTGGTCTTCTTGATGACCAGCCGTCCGGATTCGCATTTGGGGCAGGGACCGAGTTCCTCGGCCGCTTCTTCCTTGATCAGCTGGACCGCGCCGGCGGCGTCGCGGGTGTAGTTGCTGGTGAAGGAACAGGTTGGATAGTTGGAGCATCCCAGGAAGGTTCCGTTCTTGCCAAACTTGACCACCAACCGGCCTTCGTCGCATTCCGGGCAAGTCAGGCCGGTGTCCATGCCGGCCTTGACCTGGACCATGGTTTCCTTGGCCTTGTCCAGGGTGGGGTTGAAATCCCGCGTGAAATCCTGGAGCAATTCGACCCAGTCAATGCCGCCCTCGGCGACTTGGTCCAGGCTTTCCTCCATGCTGGCCGTGAAGCCGGCGTCCATGAGCTTGGCGAAGTGCTCCACGAGCAGGTCGCAGACAATGACGCCCAGATCCGTGGGCTGGAAATGCTTGTCCTCGATGTGCACGTAGTCGCGTTCGGTCAGGGTGGAGATGATGGCGGCGTAGGTGGACGGTCTGCCGATGCCCAATTCCTCGAGCTTATGAACCAGGGATGCCTCGGAAAATCTGGCCGGAGGCTGGGTGAATTTTTGTTCCTTGTGCAGTTTCTCCAGCTGCAGGGGCTGGTTTGGCTCCAGACGGGGCAGTTCGGCGGCGTCATTGTCGGCGGATTGGGGCCAGACCTGCAGGAAGCCAGGGAAAATCATCCGCTCGCCCTTGGCCCGCCACTGGGCCGGACCGCTTACGATGGTTACGATCGTGTCCCAGAACCGGGCCGAGGCCATTTGCGAGGCCATGAAGCGCTGCCAGATCAGCCGATACAGTTTGTATTGCTCGGCGGGGAGGGAATCCTTGACCTCGTCCGGGGTCAGGGCCGGATCCACGGGTCGGATGGCCTCGTGCGCGTCCTGGGCGCTGCCCTTGCTTTTGTAGATGCGGGGCTCCTTGGGGTAGAATTCCGCACCCAGACGCGAGGTGATCCAGTCACGGGCCAGATCGCGGGCTTCGTCCGCGACCCGGACCGAGTCCGTGCGCATGTAGGTGATCAGGGCCGTGGTGCCTCGGTCCGCCAGATCCACGCCTTCGTACAGGCGCTGGGCCACGGACATGGTCCGCTTGGCGTTGAAGCCGAGCTTGGTGCTGGCCTCTTGCTGCAGCGTGGAGGTGATGAACGGAGGGCGCGGATGCCGCTGACGCTCCTTCTGGACCACGTCCTCGACCGTGAAAGTCTGGCCCGTGATTCGTTCTTCCAAGGCTAGGGCTTCCTGTTCCGAACCGATGGACGGCTTGTCGCCATCGACCTTCCACAGATCGGCCTCGAAGGCCGGAGGCGTGCCGCCCTGCACGGTGATTTTGAACAGCCAGTATTCCTCGGACACGAAGGCCTGGCGTTCGCGCTCGCGGTCCACGATGAGGCGCAGGGCCACGGACTGGACTCGTCCGGCGGACAGGCCGCGTTTGACTTTTTTCCACAGCAGCGGTGAAAGTTTATACCCCACCAAGCGGTCCAGGATGCGCCGCGCCTGCTGGGAATCGAAGAGGGGCTTGCGCAGTTCCGTGGGGTGGGCCAGGGCGTCCCTCACCGCCTTGGCGGTGATTTCATTAAACTGGATGCGCTTGAGATTCGGATTGGCGTCGCGGATGATTTCGGCCACGTGCCAGGCGATGGCCTCGCCCTCGCGGTCCGGGTCCGGGGCGAGGTAGACGGTGTCGGCGTCCTTGGCTGCGGCCTTGAGCTTGCCGACCACCTTGGCCTTGCCGGGGATGACTTGGTAGTCGGGGGTGAAATCGTGTTCTTCATCCACGCCCAAGGCCTTGGTCGGAAGATCCCGCACGTGTCCAACGGAAGCCTCGACCTCATACCCGCCGCCCAAAAACTTTTTTATGGTTTTGATTTTGGCGGGAGATTCGACGATGATTAAGTCCTTGCCCATAATGTTTGGGGCCTATATCCAGATTCCGAAGCGCACGGCAAGCGGTAATTGAGCCGCTTTTCGTCCGCGCCGCGAGGACGGATTTTTCAACCCGTCGGCATCCTTTTACAAAAAAATGACTCCATGACACAGATATCCACTGATTATCGGGCGGGATTCATCGCCCTCATCGGACCGCCCAACGCGGGCAAGTCCACCTTCCTGAACACGGTTCTGGGCGAAAAGATCGCCATAGTGTCCCCCAAGCCGCAGACCACGCGCACGAGCATCACCGGCATCCACACCACGGACACGGAACAGGTCGTGTTCCTGGACACGCCGGGCATCCACATGGCGCGGGGCAAGCTGAATCGCTTTCTGGTCGACGCGGCCTGGGGCGCCTTGAGCGAGGCCAACGGCGCGGTGCTGTTCCTGGATGGCTCCCGCTACGCCGGCAACGAGGCCGCCCTGGAGCGGGATCTCCGTCCCATGGCGGCCCGCCTGGAATCATTGGCCATTCCCTTGGTCGTGGCCCTGAACAAGGTCGATCTGATCAAGCCCAAAGAGCGCCTGCTGGGGCTGTTGTCCGCTTGCGCCGAACGGTGGCCCGGCGTGGAACTGGTGCCCGTGTCGGCCCGCACCGGCGATGGCGTCGAGCGCTTGCTCGGAATCGTGCGCGGCTTCTTGCCCCTGGGCGAGCCGCTCTTTCCCGAGGACCAGATCAGCACGGCCTCGGTCCGTTTTCTGGCCACGGAGATCATCCGCGAGAAGCTGTTCCTGGCCCTGGAACAGGAATTGCCCTACCATGTCGCGGTGGAGATCGAGAATTGGGAGGAATTGCCGGAGCAGAACATGACCTCCATCCACGCCACGATTTTTACGGCAAAGAATAGTCACAAAGGCATGATCGTTGGACGCCAGGGCGGGAATCTGAAAAAAGTCGGCCAGGACGCGCGACGGGAGCTGAAGGCCCTGCTCGGGACCAAGGTTCATCTGGAACTGTGGGTCAAGGTCCGCGAGGGGTGGACCGAGGATGGGTACTTCATGACCTCGTTGGGGCTTGGATCCTGAGGCGCGGGCATGGACGGGACCGTGCTTGTCGAGCGTTGGCGGACCGTGCTGGACGACGTGGCCGAGGCGGCCCGGAAATCGGGCCGATCGGCGGACGAGGTTCGGCTCCTGGCCGTGTCCAAGTTTCATCCGGCCGAGGATATCCTGATGCTTTATCGCGCCGGCCAACGCCTTTTCGGCGAGAACTACGTGCAGGAGGCCCAGGCCAAGATGGCGGCCCTGCCGGCCGAGATCGAATGGCATTTCATCGGCCACGTGCAGACGAACAAGGTCAAGCAGGTGGCCGGACGTTTCGCCGTGATTCACGGGGTGGACTCCGTGCGGCTGGCGCGGGCGTTGCACGACAGGCTTGCGGCCTGGGGGCGGGAACAGGATGTCCTCGTTCAGGTCAATCTGGCCCAGGAACCGCAAAAAAGCGGGATTTCCGAACCCGAACTGCCGGAGTTGGCCGAATTTCTGATGAATTCCACTTTCCTGCGCTGGCGCGGACTCATGCTCATGCCGCCGGTTTTTGACGATCCCGAGGGCGCGCGGCCCTATTTCGCGGCCTTGCGCGGGCTTCGGGACAGGTTGGAGTTGCGCCATGGAGTGGACTTGCCCGAATTGTCCATGGGCATGACCGGGGATTTCGCCGCCGCCATCGAGGAAGGCGCGACCCTGGTCCGGATCGGGACCAGAATTTTTGGAGAACGCGTCTAGGATCACGGCGCGGGAGGGATAGGGCGTAGTATGGATCTGGCAACCGTCATCGGCATGTTGGTCGCCTTCGGCCTGGTCTTCGCCGCCATTGGGAATGATCTCCGTCTGTTTTGGGATTTTCCGTCGGCTCTCATCGTCATCGGAGGCACCCTGGGCGCGGCTCTCATCACCTATCCCCTGAATCACGTCCTCGGGATCATGGCGGTCATGCGGAAGACATTTTTCACCAAGCAGGAGGACCCCGCCGAGCTTATCCTCAAGTTCATGGATTACGCCGCCAAGGTTCGGCGCGAAGGTATTCTCTGTCTGGAACCGATGCTCAAGGATATTGCCGATGATTTTTTGCGCAAGGGATTGCAGTTGACCGTTGACGGCCTGGAGCCCCAGGCCATCCAGGAAATCATGGAGACGGAAATTTTCAATCAAGAAGAACGGCATGCGCGCGGCGCTGAAATTCTGCTGTGTTTTGGGGCTCTGGCTCCAGCCATGGGCATGATCGGGACCGTGATCGGCCTCGTCATCATGCTCAAGAACATGAACAATCCCGAATCCATCGGGCCAGCCATGGCCGTGGCCTTGCTGACCACGTTTTATGGCGCGTTTTTGGCGAATGTTCTGTTCAATCCCATGGCCGGCAAGCTCAAAACCCGCAGCAAGGAAGAGGTGCTGGTGCGGACCATGATCGTGGAGGGGCTTATGTCGTTGGCTCGCGGAGAAAATCCCCGGATCATCGAGGAAAAACTGAATAGCTTCCTGCCGCCGAAAAGCCGCAGATCCGCGTCCTGAAGGCGGGCGTCAAGATGGGCATGGCGCGTCGACGGAGATCCTCACCCAGGCGGGACGATGGGGACCTGCCAACCTGGATGCTGACCTTTTCCGATCTGACGACGTTATTGTTGACCTTTTTCGTGCTGCTGGTGTCCATGGCCTCGATGACGGACACTTCGAAACGCAAGGTCGCGTTGGGTTCGGTTTCCGGGAAATTCGGAACCGGCGCGCCGTCCCTGGATGACTTGTCCACCACGAGAGGAAAGACCGTGGAACCTGGTCCGATCAACATGTTCAAGGATCTACAGAGCGTAAAAAAGCGGGTTTGGGAAGATCCGGATTCCGATCTGCGGTTTGAGTACAACAACTATATCCAGCGTCTGTCGATTGACGCGGATGTCCTGTTCGGGCCGGGATCGGCGGTTCTGTCGCTCCAGGGGCGGAGACTGTTGGATGAGGTGCGGCAGCCGATCCTGGAGAGTTCGTATCCACTGGGGTTGTCCGGTCATACGGCCGAGGGGAGGGATGAATTCGGGCCGGATTACCTCGCGCGGGCTGATCAAAAGGTGGATTTTTCGTGGAGCCTGTCCCTGGATCGAGTTGTCGCGGTGTATCGATATTTCGTGGAGTCCGGAGTGCCGGCGGACAAGCTGCGGGTGGAGGCCTTTGGGAAGTTTCGGCCGAAGGCTGGAGATGCCTCGCTCGAGGCGCGGCGCGCCAATCGCCGGGTGGATATCGTGTTGGACAAGCGGGTTGGGAGTTGGGCTCCGGAAGTTGCGGCGGAGGTGTTGAAGGCGCGCGGCGCGGTGGAGTCGGCGAAGCCTTTCAGAATTCGCGACTATATTTTTCGTTTTGATCCGCCGGAGTGATCCGTGATCCGCAAAAGAAAAACAGCCGAGACTTCTGGATCCGGAATGGGCTGGTTGCTAACCTTCACGGACATGATGACTCTGCTCTTGACGTTTTTTGTGTTGCTTTTGTCGATGTCCACCATGGATCGTTCTATTTTGCGGGACGTTGCCGTGAGCCTAGTTGGCGACGAGGGGCTTGCCCCTCAAAAGGGCGCGGGGAAGGTTCCCGACCGGTTTGAATTCATCGCGCGCATTTTGGAAGAACCGGTCCAGGTTTTTGAAAATCATCGGCGGATCAAGGATATCCTGTTCCCGGACGAGGTTTTGCCCAAGAACATGACCCGCGGCAGCCTCTTGAACAATTTGGAAATTTTGGTTCGGCCCGAGGGCGTGGCCATCGTGCTTTCGGAAGAGCTTTTGTTTCGGAGCGGGGAAAGCGCGCTGGATGCAGAGAGCGCGAAACTGCTTTCCGAGTTCGTGACCTTTTTGGGCAGCGTGCCCATGCCTATCAACATCGCCGGATATACGGACAATGTTTCCGGCGGAGCGAAGGACAACTACGTTCTATCCTCGGAGCGGGCCATGTCCGTGTTGGCTTTTTTCTTGGAGCAGGGATTCAGTCCCGAGCGGTTTTCCGTTTCGGCCTATGGTCCGGCTTTCCCGCTCGCGGAGAACACCACGCCCGAGGGGCGAGCCAAGAATCGTCGTGTGGAAATTTTACTCAAAACCACGGGCCGGACATATTTGTAGGCCCGTCTTTATCAGCGGCGCAGCCAAAGGAGGAATATATGGCGGCAAAGAGCACCGAGGCCCCGGAAACCGGAGCCAAAAAGGGCGGCATGTTGAAGCTTGTTATTTTATTGGTTGTTGTGCTCGCCCTCCTTGGCGGAGGCGGCTTTGCGGCCTGGAAGTTTCTGCTGCAACCCAAGGCGGAGGAAGCGGGACATGATGCGCCCAAGGAGTCTGCGGAAGCCCCGGCCGGACATGGGGAGAAAGCGCCCGAGGCCACGGAGCAAGCTTCGGAGGGGGGTGCTTCAGAGGAAAAAGGATCCGCCGCCGCGCCAGAAATCGTGAAGTTCGACCCGTTCGTGGTCAATTTGGCCGACCCCATGGGGCGCAGATATTTGAAAGTCACCATGGAAGTAGAGGTCGCGCCCGGCTCCACCGAAGCGTTGAACGCGGCGTTGCCCAGGGCCAAGGATACCTTGCTGCTTCTTTTGTCCAGTAAGTTTTATTCCGAACTCAGCTCCATGGATCAAAAAATCGAGTTGAAAAACGAGATCATGGAGCGTCTGAATCAAATTATCGGCAAGGGCAAGGTGAAGAATATTTATTTCACGGAATTCGTCATTCAGTAGAAGGTTGGTCGCTCCATGAGCAAGATTCTGAACCAGGACGAAGTCGATGCCCTGCTGCGTGGCATATCCGGCGGGGAGATCGAGACCGAGGACGAAACCGTCGCGCCCGAGGACGGGGTCGTCACTTTTGACCTGGCCAATCAGGATCGGATCATTCGCGGGCGCATGCCGGTTTTGGAAATCATCAATGACCGGTTTTCGCGTCTCGCCACCAGCGCCCTGGCCAATACCATGCGTAAACGGGTGGACGTGAACCCGATCTCCATCGACATGTCCAAGTTTGGGGATTTCATGCGTTCCCTGCCCGTGCCGACCAGCATCAATATCTTCAAGATCGAACCCTTGCGTGGAAACGCGCTCTTGGTGGTGGACACCCGTCTGGTCTTCTCCCTGGTGGAGAATTTCTTTGGCGGGGCCGGCTCCCAGCCCAAGATCGAAGGCCGCGATTTCACGCCCATCGAGCAGTCCATCATCACCAAGGTGGTCAAGATCATTCTGGCCAATCTGGAGGATGCGTGGCGTCCGGTGCATGAAGTCAGCGTCGAACTCATCCGCTCCGAAATCAATCCGCAGTTCGCGACCATCGTTCCGCCCAGCGACGTGGTCGTGGTCATTTCCTTCGAGGTGGAGCTGGAGACCGCCCTGGGCTCCCTGGTCCTGGCCTTGCCCTACGCGACCATCGAGCCCATCCGCTCCAAGCTCTATGCCGCCTTCCAGACCGAGCGTCTGGAAGTGGACCATGCCTGGATTTCGCGTTTTCGGGATCGCCTGAAGGAAACGCCGGTCAATTTGACCGTAACCCTGGGTTCGACCCAGATCACGGGGCGGCAGTTGCTGGACATGCGGGTGGGAGATATTCTGTTGCTCGATCAGGACGAGGACGATCTGTTCATGGCCTATGTGCAGGGGGTTCTCAAATTTCAGGGCCTGCCGGGATTCGTCAAGGGCAACAAGGCGTTCAAGGTCATCAAGGAACAAGAACTCAATTACTAGGGGAAGACGATGGCTGAGGATCAGGACAAGCTGGCGGCGGAATGGGCCGCAGCCCTCGAAGAGCAAGGCGCCGCGGAGCAGGCTCCGAGCGCCGGGGAACAGGATCTGGCGGACGCGTGGGCCGCGGCCTTGGAGGAGCAGGACAAGGGGGGCGGGGGCGGATCGGATCAGGCCTTGGCCGACGAATGGGCCAAGGCCCTGGCCGACGAGGAAGAGACCAAGATCCAGCATGCGAAGAAGCAGAAGCAGCTCGCGGCCCAGAGCCGGAATTTCGAGTACAAGGATTTGACGGTCGAGGCCAAGACCCCCAAGGTCGAGGGTTTGCGCAAGGATCTCGATTTCATTCTGGATATTCCGTTGGAGGTGTCGGCGCAGCTGGGCAGCACCAAGCTGTTGATCAACGAACTTCTGCAGTTGGGCCAGGGTTCGGTCATCGAGTTGAACAAGCTGGCCGGGGAGCCGCTGGAAATCCTGGTCAACGGCAAGCTCGTCGCGCGGGGCGAGGCCGTGGTCATCAACGAGAAATTCGGGGTTCGCCTGACCGACATCATCAGCCCCATCGAGCGGGTGAAGCAGCTTGGATAACGCGACCTTGACGGGCGGGGGCCTGGGGCTGGCCTCGGTCAAGATGGCCGCCGCGTTGCTCGTGGTCCTGGGGCTGATTTTTCTGGGCTTGGCGCTGCTCAAGCGTCATGGCCTGGGCGCCCGCCTGGGGGGACGGTCCCGGGCCGTGCTGCGGATCGAGGATCGCGTGGTCCTTGGAGCGCGCAAACAACTTGTGGTGGTCCGCTTTTTGAATAAGCTCTTGGTGTTGGGCGTCACCGATTCCGGCATCAACCTGATCACAGAAGCAGACCATGAATCCAGTTCCGAACATGCCGCTTTTTCCCTCGCGCTGGAGCGCGAGAACGCTCGCGAGGTGGATACTCCTCCTGAGTAGCCTTGTCGTGGTCCTTGCCCCGAGCGTCACGCTGGGCGCGGACTCGCCGACCATTCCCTCTCTTTCCCTGCAATTGTCGGCCGGTCAGGCCGAGCCGCAGAAAGTGGCTGTGGCCCTGGAGGTCATGGCCCTGCTCACGGTCCTGACCCTCGCGCCGTCCATCGTTCTGACCATCACGTCCTTCACTCGGATCATCATCGTCTTCCATTTTCTCCGGCAGGCCATGGGCACCCAGCAGATGCCGCCGAACCAGGTTTTGTCCGGGTTGGCCATTTTCATGACGGTGGTCATCATGGCCCCCTTGGGGAAGACCATGAACGAGGTGGCCCTGCAGCCCTATTTAAAGGAAGAGATCGGCTATCGGGAGGCCCTCGAACGGGCCGAACAGCCCTTGCGGTCCTTTTTATTCAAGCACACGCGGGAAAAGGATCTGTCCGTCTTCTTCTCCATCTCCGGCATCGAGCGCCCCAAAAGCAAGGAAGACGTGCCAACCATGCTGCTTGTGCCGGCCTACATGATCAGTGAAATGAAAACGGGATTCCAAATTGGATTCCTGATTTATATCCCCTTTCTCATCCTGGATATGGTCGTGGCCAGCATCCTGCTGTCCATGGGAATGATGATGCTTCCGCCGGTCATGGTTTCCTTGCCCTTCAAGATTCTTCTGTTCGTCATGGTGGATGGGTGGAACCTGATCGTGGGATCCCTGGTTAACAGTTTCGCATAGCCGCCCTGCGGCGAGGAGCGCGGATGACACCGGAATTTGTCATAGGATTCGCCAGACAAGCCATCGAATTGACGCTGGCCATTTCCCTGCCCATGCTCGGCGTGGGTTTGGGGGTGGGCGTGATCGTGAGCATCCTGCAGGCCGCGACGCAGATTCAGGAAATGACCCTGACCTTCGTGCCCAAGATCATCGCCGTGTTTTTGGCGCTGCTCATTTCGTTTCCGTGGATCATGGACAAGATGATCACCTTCACCCAGGAAATTTTTCTGAATTTTCCGCAGTACATCAAATAGGCTCACCGCCTTTTCTGTTTTGGCGGAGCATTTCCGTCATGATCATGGCCCCGGCCTGAGCCACGTTCAGCGAATCGAAATCCGCGCGGATGGGAATCCTGAGCGTCGTGTCGCATCGCTTGCCGACGTTGGGGCGCATTCCCTTTTCCTCGTTTCCCAAGACCAGCACCGCAGGCAGATGCAGCCGCGCCTCGAACAGGGCCAGGCTGCGCGGCCCCGCGTCCGATCCGTAGATGGTCAAACCCGCCTCGGCGCACGCGTCCAGGGCGCGGGCCAGGTTGACGACCTGGCACAGGGCCAGCTGGTCCAGCGCTCCGGCCGCGGCCTTGGTCGCGGCCTGTCCCAGGAAGGCCGTCCGGTCCTGGGGGAAGAGGAGGCCCGTTCCTCCGATGGCGTGGAGCGTGCGGGCCAGGGCGCCGACGTTGCCCGGATCCTGGACCTGATCCAAGGCCAGGATCAGGGGGAAGGCCGACTCGGCCGAACGAGCGATGATTTGCTCCAGGTCCACGAAGTGGCGGTCGCGCACGCGGGCGATGACGCCTTGATGATTGCCGGAAAACATTCGGTCCAGGTCGCGGCGGGGCGCCTTGCGGAAGCGGACGCCTTGTTCCCGGCATTGGCGCAGGATGTCTCCCAGGCCTGGCGTGTCCTCGGCCAGGAAGACCGTGTCCAGCCGCGAGGCCTGGGTCGCGAGCAACTCCGCGACGGGCTTGCGGCCTGGAGTCAGGTGCGGATCGGGGGAATTTTTTTCGTGCATGGCGTATCCTGATCGGTTGTTTGGCGTGAATTTGCTTTTTTGAAAATATTTATGTAGCCGGGCTGGTATTGTTCGATCTCGGTGGCCGCACCATCGCGGCCCTGGAGGCCAACTTTTACCAGGAGTTTGTTTTGACAGGTCAATTTCGCATAATCCTGCTGCTCGTCGTGCTGATCGTGGCCGGCTGTTCGGCCAAGAAAGCTCCGGGACCGGGACAGGCCGTGCCTTCCGCGCCCCAGAAGACAACACAGGATGCTGGCGAAACCGCCGGCGATCAAACCGTCACGGTCGAGGATGCCGATTCGTACGAACCCGTGCCCGAGGAAGAAGACCTTTCCGAGGCCGGGCCGTTTACTCCCGAGGAACGCACTGTCCTGGATTCGGATATTTCGTTCCCCGTGGGCCTGGATACCGAGGAAAACAAGGATGTCCAGCGGTATTTTCACTATTTCGCCCATTCCCATCGCGGAACCTTCGAGGGTTGGCTCAAGAGAGCGCAACTTTATCTGCCCCATATCCGGGAGCGCTTCCGCGAGGAGGGGCTGCCCGAGGATCTGATCTACCTGCCTTTCGTCGAGAGCGGCTTCAATCCCTTCGCCTTGTCCCAGGCCGGAGCCTGCGGGGTGTGGCAATTCATGCCCCAGACCGGCGTTCAGTATGGCTTGACCGTGGACGACTGGGTGGACGAACGCCGCGATCCCTACAAGGCCACGGAAGCCGCCATCAAGTATCTGAAGAAATTGCATGGGGATTTCGGCGATTGGTCCCTGGCCCTGGCCGCCTACAACGCTGGCGAGGGTCGGATCGGGCGGGCCATGGAAAAAACCGGCCGCTCGGATTACGTTTCCCTGTGCGAGGTGTCCGACATCGCGGAAGAGACCAAGCTTTACGTTCCGAAGTTCCTGGCCGTCGTCAAGATCGCCCGCAATCTGGACAAGCTTGGTTTCAAGCCCATCGATTGGAGCAAACGTCAGCGTCAACCCGTGGTCTATCTGCAGGCCAAGAGCGGGACAAACCTGCTGGATCTGTCCAAGAGCGTCGGTCTTGATTGGAAGACGTTCCGCGAGCTGAACCCCGTGTTCCGGAAACAGGAAGTTCCATCCCGACCGGCGCGGATCGCCCTCCCCGCGCAGTACGTGGCCCAGGCCGAGGAATATTTGAAGCGTCCCATCGCGCCCAAGCCCAAGACCAAGACCGAGTACGCGAGTTACAGGGTCCGGCCTGGGGATACGTGGTGGGCCATCGCCAAGAAGCAAGGGGTGTCTGTCGCCGACTTGCAGAAGGCCAACGCCAAGCAGACGCTCAAGGTCGGCCTGTCCCTGCGTGTCCCTGGCAAGGGTGTCGCGCCTTCGCCCCAGCCCGCGGTCGCGGTCGCCGAAACCTCGCCCAAGGATGTCCGGAAATGGGCGACCAAACGGGCCAATTACGTGGTCCGTCAAGGTGATACGCTGTGGTCCATCGCCAAGTCGTTCAAGACGGACCCGGCGACCGTGCTCCAGGCCAATGGCATGAAGCAGGGGGCGACCCTCGCCGTCGGACAGAAGCTGTTCGTGCCCGACGCCGGCGTCGCCGCGACCACGGCCGCCGCCGTCAAGACCGAAGCCGCCCGCGAGGAGCTGGTCAAATATCAGATCCGGCCCGGAGACACGCTGTGGAATATCGCCAAGCGCTTCAATGTTTCACCCGTTGAATTGCGGAAATGGAACCAGCTGGCCGAGAACGAGGCATTGCGTCCAGGAGAGCGGTTGAAAGTCTACACGCGCTGAGCGCGTTCGGATTGAAGTGGTGATTGTGCGTGGGCAGGCCTTCGGGTCTGCCTTTTTTCATGGCTGATGGAGCATGGGGAGGTCGATGCGGAAGCGGGTCCACTGGCCGATGGCGGTTTGCACGGTCATTTGTCCGCCATGGCCCTCGGTGATGATGAAATAGGACACGGACAGCCCCAGTCCCGTGCCCTTGCCCGTGGGCTTGGTGGTGAAGAACGGTTCGAAGACGCGCTTGCGGATCCCTTCCTCCATGCCGGGGCCGTTGTCCTCGATCTCGATGCGCACCCAGGGCTCGACGGCTTGGGCCCGGACGATGAAGCACGGATGTTCGCCGGGGGGATATGTCTTTTCGCTCATGGCCTCGGCCCCGTTGCGGAGCAGGTTTAGAAAGACCTGCTGGAGCTTGCTGGCCGCGCAGCGCACCAGGGGGATGTTGGGGCCAAACTCTTTTTTGATCTCGATTTTCTTGAAATCGTAGTTTTTTTTCAGGTCGTAATCCGTGGCCGCCAGGTCCAGGGTCGTGTTCAGGAGGTCGAGGATGTTCTCGGGGACCATCTGGGAGTCGTTTTTGCGGCTGAAGCTGAGCATGTTGGACACGATCTGCGCGGCCTGCGCTCCGGACCCGCGTATCGCCTGGAGCATCTTGGGAATGCCGCGCGCCTCCATGTAGGCTTGGATGGCCTCGAAGGTCGCGCCCGCGTTCGCGGCCGCGAGGATGTTCTGTGGCAGGGGCTTGGTCAGGCGCGTTTCCATGACCTGGGCGTTGCCCATGATGGAGGCCAGGGGATTGTTGATCTCGTGGGCCATGCCGGCGGCCAGTCCTCCGACCGAGAGCATTTTTTCGGACTGGATCAGCATCTCCTCGATGCGGACCTTGCTCGTGACGTTGTCGATGCGGATCACCGCGCCCTCGACGCCGTTGGTGACCAGGGGGTAGATGGTGATGTCCTCGTAGAGCGTCTCCCCGTCGACGGCGCGGCTCAGTTTTCCCTCGAACAGCGGTTTCTTGCGGGCGATGGCCAAGCGGACCTTGTCCATTTCCGCGGCCAGCCAGGGGATGACGCGATCCAAGGGCTGGCCCTGAACCGCCTCCTCGGGCAGGCCGGTCTCCCGCGCCGCTTGTTGGTTCCATTGCGCGATGCGCCCGTCGGCGTCGACGCCGATGAGCATGGAGGGCATGGAGTTGATGATGTTGGCCAGCAGGCTGCGCAGGCGGGCGTTGTCCGCCGCGTCGCGGTTGCGGTCCGTGATGTCCAGGAAGGAGCCGATGATGCCGGAAATCTGGTTGTGCTCGTCGGCGAAGACCCGTTTGGCGAAAATGACGTCGCGGATTTCGTTGTTCTTGTTCCGGACCCTGGCCTCATAGATCTGGCTGCCGCCCTCGGCCAGGAGCTTGCAATCCATGGCGTGATAGGGATCGGACATGTCCGGCCAGATATCCTCGGCTGTCTTGCCTTCCATTTCCGCCGCGCTGACGCCCATGATCTCCGCGAAGCTCTGGTTGCAGCCCAGATAGCGCCTCTTGTGGTCCTTGTAAAAGATTGGGATGGGGATGGCCTCCAGCAGGACTTCGGTGAAACGCAGGCTGCGCTTCAGGTCCGCGTGGGCTCCGCGCAGTTGCTCCTCGGCCAGGCGGCGGCGTTCGCTGACCAGCATCAGCGCCACCTGGTCCGCGATGCGTCCGGCAAAGGTAATTTCGTCGTTGCGCCAGGCGCGCGCGGTCGCGCTTTGCTCGAAGCAGATGATGCCCACCAGCTCGCCTTCGACGCGGACCGGCACATCCAGCATGGACATGATCGCGCGAGGGCGCAGAAGATCTTCGGTAAACTCGTGGGTGCGCGGATCGTCCTGGGCGCTGGCGGCCGCGACGGTTTCTCCGGCGCGCAGGGCCTGGAAGTAGTCGGGATATCGCGCACAATCCAGGCAGAACCCGGACTCATGACTGTCCGTGGCGGCCACGTATTGATCCACGCAGCAGAATTCATCGCCCAGGATGAGCCACAGGCCGGCCCAGTCCACGTCGAGGGCGTGGGCCATTTTGGTCGTCATCATGGCCGCAGCTTCGGTCAGCCGGCCATGAAAGACCGCCGGATGGGTCGCGATTTCGGCGATGGCGGTCTGCTGGCGGGCGATGCGCTCCAACGTTTCGCGCAAGGCGTCCTCGGCCTTGCGGCGCTCGGCGATTTCCCCCTGCAACTCGCGGATTTTTTGCTGCAGCATGGGATAATAGCTTTTCCGGCCCGAGGATTCGCTCAGGCCCACGATTCTGTCGCGCAGCGACGTGGCGTCTTCGACCGGATCGTCAGGACGCTTCTTCATAGATGCTTTCGATGTCGCGCTTGGTGGCGGTCTTGGGATTGGTGACCAGACAGGGGTCCAGGATGGCCTTCGCGGTCAGGACGGGGATGTCGTTGGCGCGGATGCCGCGCGAACCCAGGGTGTCCCGAATGCCGGCTTCCGCGCGCAGGCTGTCCACGGTCGAGAGCAGCCAGGACCGGATGTCGGTCGTGGTCATGCCTCGGGCGTCCAGGCTCATGGCCTCGGCGATGGCGCGGAACCGTTCCGGCGCGGCCGGAAAGTTGAAGTCGATGACGTGGCGCAGGAGCATGGCGTTGCATTCGCCATGGGGCAGGTCCTTGTAGCCGCCCAGGCTGTGGGCCATGGCGTGGACCGCGCCCAGGCTGGCGTTGGAAAAGGCCAGGCCGGCCTGCATGCTGCCGAGCATGGTCTTGGCCCGCAGCTCCAGGTTGTTTGGATCCCGCAGGGTCGCGAGGAGGTTGGCGTGGACCAGACGGATGGCTTCCAGGGCGTGCAAATCGGTCATGACCGAATGGGCGTTGGAGACAAAGGCTTCGATGGCGTGGACCATGGCGTCCATGCCCGTGCAGGCCGTGAGGTAGTTGTCCATGGTGACCAGGGTGGCGGGATCGATCAGGGCCACGTCCGGGATGATGGTCTTGCTGATGATGGCGATCTTGGTTTTGCGGCCGGTGTCGTTGATGATGGCGAACTGGGACACGTCGGCCGAGGTTCCGGCCGTGGTCGGGACGCAGATCAGCGGCGGCATGGGCACGATGATCTTGTCCACGCCTTCGTAGTCCAGGATGTGCCCGCCGTTGGTGACCACGATGCCGATGCCCTTGGCGCAGTCCATGGGGCTGCCCCCGCCCACGGCCACGATGCCGTCGCAGTCGTTTTCCAGGTAACGGGCCACCCCGGCCATGACTTCCTCGGCCTTGGGGTTGGGTGTGACGCTGGAAAAGACAACGCCCTCGATGTCCGCCTCGGCCAGACTGGCCACGACCTGGTCCGTCCAACCCGCCGCCAGGACGCCTGGATCGGAAACGACCAAGGGCTTCGTTATACCAAATTTGCGGGCGTACTGCCCGACGACGCGCAGGGCGCCGAGGCCGAAAATGGTCTCGGGGGCGACGAATTTGCGTAATTCGGTGATGCTCATGAGTGTATCCCGGTCGGCTGGAAGATGCGGCGGAGGTCCAAACTTTGCGTGTAAGGTACCGATCTCCGGGGGAAATAGCCAGAAGAAACGTAACTGCTCGGCGCATTCGATTCATCATTGTCCAACACGGGAGGCCGGCCTTCGCCGCCATGACCAGCAAAGGACATGGCGCGAGACGTCATTCCGGCGAAAGCCGGAATCCAGTCCGAATTGTCACGCTGAATAGTCACAACTTGATTTTGCCGTCCGGGCGGCGGTTTCGAACGGGGGCGTCCGTCTGGACGCCGCCGGATCGGGCTCGGGGCGTGATGGAACGGCGATCAGGCCGGAGTGCGCGCGGCCAAGGTTCGTTCCAGCAATTCCAGCGCCCGCGTGGCGTCAAAGCGCCTGCCGGTCCAGCGCTCGAACTGGGCCAGGCCCTGGTGCACGAACATGGGCAGGCCATGGACGACTCCGACGCCTTCGCGCGCGGCCTGGGTCAGGAGCGGGGTTTCCCGTGGATTGTAGATGAGGTCGTAGACCAGGCTGACGCCCGCGAGGGACTCTTTCCACGGCGAAAGGCCGTGAAAGGGACCGGACATGCCCAGGGGCGTGGTGTTGACCAGCAGATCGGGCCGCACGGAGTGGCGCTCGGCCCAGGGCACATGCTCGGTCTGGAAGGCCTGGCCCAAGCGGTCGGCGCGGGACTCCGTGCGCGAGGACAGCCGCACCGTCCATCCCGCCTGGCGCAGGCCGCAAAGGGCGGCCCTGGCCGCGCCCCCGGCTCCGAGGATGAGGGCCGCGCCGGGCGCGATAGCGCGCTCCAGCAGGGGGGCCATGAATCCGGTCACGTCCGTGTTGTCGCCCCAGAGTTTGCCGTCCTCCCAGTACAGGGTGTTCACGGCCCCAATGCGGCGGGCGTTCTCCGTCAGCTTGTCGACCAAGGGCATGACCGCTTCCTTGTGCGGAATGGTCACGCTGGCGCCGTGGATGGGCAGGGTGCGCAGGGCGGCCATGAAGGCCTGGAGTTTGTCCGGGGGCGTGTCCCAGACATGGTAGGAGGCCGGGATGTCCAGTTCCCGGAAACCCCAGTTGTGCAGCACGGGGCTCAGGGTATGCGAGAGGGGATGGCCGATGATGCCGAAGAGTTTCATGAGCGCCTCGCCGGTTGCGGTGACGAAAAGGGAGGCCGGAAGGAAATGTTCCGGGGCCCCTCGGCCCCGGAACCGGAATCAGGCGTATTGACCGTGTTCGAGGACGTAATCCGCGCCGGCCTGGATGGCGGCGGCGTTCTTGGGGATCATGTGGCTGTAGTGCTCGGAGATGACCGATTTCAGGCTGTCCTGGACCTGCTGCACCGGCAGCACGCCCGTGGCCTGGACGTAGGCCCCGATGGCGACCATGTTGGCCATGCGCGTGTTGCCCAGGCCGTCGGCGATCTCGTTGACGGGCGCGGCGAAGACCCTGACCCGCGTCTTGTCGGTCGTGGCCGGATCGATGAGCGAGGAATTGAGGATCATGATCCCGTTGTCCTGGAGGCTGGGTTGGAACTTGTCCAGGGACGGACCATTCATGATGATCAGGCTCAGGGGCGAGCGGATGATGGGCGAGCCGATGACGTCATCGGACACCACGACCGTGCAGTTGGCCGTGCCGCCGCGCATTTCCGGGCCGTAGACCGGGATGTAGGTCACGTTGAGACCCGCGTCCATGCCCGCGTAGGCCAGGAGATTGCCGATGAGCATGACGCCCTGGCCGCCGAA
>CAYLNA010000007.1:0-28922 GCA_964384665.1 uncultured Desulfovibrionaceae bacterium
TCCTCCTGCCCCGCCAGGTGGCCAAGAACCGCATCATGGGCCGCCGTCTGTGCAAGAACGACAACAACCATCCCAACAATATCTTCATCGACGCCATCAAGCCCAATGGCGACGTGTGCCGCGTCTGCGGCGGCGAACTGTCCGCCCGCGCCGATGACCAGGATGAAGGCGCCATCGACAAGCGTCACGACATCTACTACGACACCGCCACGGGCACCCTGGCCGCGTCCTACTATTACAAGAACATGGCCAAGGACGCCGGCTTCAAGTACATTGAGCTGGACGGCGAAGGCGCCATCAATGACATCAAGGACACCCTGCTGGCTCAGCTGAGCTAGACCACCCAACCGCAACGACCGGGCGGGGCCTTGGCCCCGCCTTTTTTTTGATCATGACACTGCATATCGGCCGTATCGACTATCTCAACATCTGGCATGTTTTCCACCTGCTGGAACAATCCTGTCCCGAAGGACCGGACTTTCACTACGTCCCCGGACACCCCAGCGCGCTGAATCGGGGTCTGGCCGACGGCGCCCTGGACATTTCCCCGTCCTCGGCGTTCGAATATCTGGCGCGCGCCGAGCGCTACAACCTCTTGCCCGGCGCGTCCATCAGCGCCCACGAGGAAGTGCAGAGCGTCCTGCTTCTGTCTCCGGTGGAAACCGACGGACTCGCGGCATGGCTGGTCGCGAATCCCGGACCGGTCTGCGTGACGGGCGCCTCGGCCACGTCCACGGCCCTGCTCAAGGTCCTCTGGTCCCAAAAATGGGGATTGCCCGCTCCCGAATGGCACGAGGTGGAGCCGGGAGCAGGCCTGGCCACGGGGCGTCCGTTCCTGGAAATCGGCAACGTGGCCCTGCGCCATTTCGTCGATCCGCCGCGCGGCTATCACATCATCGACTTGGCCCGGGAATGGACAGGATGGACCAACCTGCCCTTTGTCTTCGCGGTCTGGATCGCGCGCCGCGACCTCGCGCCCTCGTCCCGGCGACTCCTGGGCCGCTTGCACCAGCATATCGCGTCTATCACCGCCACCCTGGATCGGGAATTCGACCATCTCTCCCAGCTCTCGCTACGCCCGGACTGGCTGGCCCAACACGACCTGCTCCGCTACTGGCGGGCCATGGACTACAGCCTGGACGCCCGCGAACAGGCCGGACTGACCCTTTTCGCCGAATGCTGCACGCGCCAGGGACTCTTGCCCGGAACTCCCGCCCTGACGTGGTTCTCCTGACCGCCGCGCGCGCCCCTTCGCATGCAAAACGCGGATGCCCGACAAACGGACATCCGCGTTTCATTTCCTCCGGCTCATGCCAACTCAGGACAATCTGCCCTTGAAATCCTCGTAGCCAAAGGTTTTCACCATCCGCATGGAGCCGTCCTCGGGTTCGAAAACCGCGATTCCCGGCAGCTGGATGCCGTTGAAGGTGTTGGTCTTGACCATGGAATAATGGGCCATGTCCGTGAAGACGAGGCGATCGCCGGGCGCGAGCGGTTGATCGAAGGAATATTCCCCGGCCACGTCCCCGGCCAAGCAGGACAGACCGCCCAGGCGGCAGGTCCAGACTTTTTCGCCAGGCAGGCCGGATCCGACGATGTGCGGCCGGTACGGCATCTCCAGCACGTCGGGCATGTGCGCCGGAACCGAGGCGTCGAGGATGACGATGGGCATGTCGGCCTGCGTCACGTCCAGAACCGTGCTGACCAGATATCCCGTGTTCAGGGCCACGGCCTCGCCCGGCTCCAGATAGACCTGCACGCCGTGGCGCGCCTTGAATTCCGAGATGAGCCGGCACAGCAGGTCCACGTCGTAATCCGGCCGGGTGATGTGATGCCCGCCGCCGAAGTTGACGTACTGCATGCGCGCGAAAAACTCCCCGAAGTTTTTTTCCGCCGCCGCGATGGTCCGCTCCAGGCAATCCGCGTTCTGCTCGCAGAGGTTATGCCAGTGCAGGCCGGTCACGCCGGACAGCAGGTCGGGCCGGAAGTCCTTGCGCCGCACGCCCAGGCGCGAACCAGGGGAACACGGATCGTAGATGGGCGTCGCGCCCTCGGAGTGCTCGGGGTTGATGCGCACGCCAAGCTCGATGGTTCGGCCCAGACGCGCGGCCTCGTCGGCGATGAGGCCACGGAATTTTTCCAGCTGCGCGAAGGAGTTGAAGACAATATGGTCGGCCGTGACGCAGAGGTCGAAGATGTCGGCCTGGGAGTAACCGGCCGCGAAGGCGTGGACCTCGCGACGGAACTCCTCGCGGCCAAGCCGGGCCTCGTGGGGAGAGCTGGCGCAGACCCCGTCCAGGACTTCGCGCAGGACCGGAAAAACACTCCACATGGCGAAGCCCTTGAGCGCCAGCAGGATCTTGCAGTCCGTGCGCTCCTTGACCGAGGCCAAAACGTCCAGATTGCGGCGGATCAGGCCCAGATCGACCACGAAGCATGGCGTGGCGACCCGGGCCGGATCAAAACGGAACGCGGTCCGTCCATCCATCACAAATCCACCACGACCCAGGGAAGACCGTGGATGTTCAGTTTTTCCATGAACGGATCCGGATCGAGCTGCTCCATGTTGAAGACGCCCGCGCCGCGCCACGCGCCGGTCAGCATCATCATGGCCCCGATCATGGCCGGAACGCCCGTGGTGTAGGAAATGGCCTGGGAGCCGACCTCGCGGTAGGCCTCCTCGTGGCTGCAAATATTATAGATATAAGCCTTGCGCTCGCGTCCGTCCTTGACGCCCTTCATGACGCAACCGATGCAGGTCCGTCCTTTGGTCAGCGGCCCCAGGGAGCCGGGCTCGGGCAGCACGGACTTCAGGAACTGCAGAGGCACGATCTTCTGGCCCTGGTAGTCCACGGGCTCGATGGAAGTCATGCCGATGTTTTCCAGCACCTTCAGATGGTTGAGGTAGTTCTGGGAGAAAGTCATCCAGAAGCGGGCGCGCTTCAGGCCCCGGATGTTCCGGACCAGGGATTCGAGTTCCTCGTGGTACATGAGGTAGCAGTCCTTGGGACCGATGCCCTCGGGAAAGTCATAGCTCATGCGCCAGGACAGGGGATCGGTCTCGACCCACTCGCCCCGCTCCCAGTAGCGGCCGCGCTGGGTGATCTCGCGGATGTTGATCTCGGGATTGAAATTGGTGGCGAAGGGCTGGCCATGGTCGCCGGCGTTGCAGTCGATGATGTCCAGCTCGTGGATCTCGTCGAAGAGGTGCTTCTGGGCGTAGGCGCAATAGACGTTGGTCACGCCGGGATCGAAGCCCGAGCCCAGGAGCGCCATCAGCCCCTTGGCCTTGAAGCGGTCCTGGTAGGCCCACTGCCACTTGTATTCAAACTTGGCCTCGTCGAGGGGCTCGTAGTTGGCCGTATCCAGATAATCCACGCCCGTTTCCAGGCAGGCATCCATCAAGGCCAGATCCTGATACGGCAGGGCCACGTTCAGGACCAGCTTGGGCTGGAAGGATTTGATAAGGGCCACGGTCTCGGCGACATTGTCGGCGTCGAGGGCGGCGGTCTGGATGACGCGGCCGGTCTTGTCCTTCACCGACGCGGCGATGGCGTCGCATTTGGACTTGGTCCGGCTGGCGAGCAATATTTCGGAGAACACTTCCGGAACCTGGGCGCATTTGTGGGCCACCACGTGGCCAACGCCGCCAGCGCCAATAATGAGAACCTTGGACATGACAATCCTCCTTACAAAGGCTGTGGTTTCGGATTACAGACCGGTCACGTTTCCGTCGCAGGCGTCGGAACTCTCGCAGTCCCGATCCGCGTTCAAATAGGTATAGCCGCGCAAGCCGCGCTCGTAGGCGCGCATGATCATGAACCGTTCCTGGGGGCTGATCTTGCCCTGGCGCACGCCCTGCTCCGCCACCTTGCGGAAATTCTCCAGAACCTGCTTGGGCTCGAACTCCACGTAGGAGAGCACGTCGGCCACGCTGTCTCCTTCCAGTTCGCGGATGAGGTCATAGGTGCCGTCCTCGTTGATGCGCACGCTGACCACGTTGGTGTCGCCGAAGAGGTTGTGCAGATCGCCCAGGGTTTCCTGATAGGCTCCGACCAGAAATCCGCCCAGATAATAGGGTTCGCACGATTTCAGGGTGTGCAGCTCCAGCACGCGCTTCACGCCGTGAATGTCGATGAAATTGTCGAGCTTGCCGTCGCTGTCGCAGGTGATGTCGGCCAGGATGGCCTGCTCGCTGGGGAATTCCTCTAGCCGGTGCACGGGCATGATCGGGAAGAGATGGCCGATGGCCCAGGCGTCGGGCAGGGACTGGAACACGCTCATGTTGCAATAATAGATGCTGGCCAGGGCCAGATCGATGTCTTTCAGGGCCGAGGGCGGATTCTTCATCTCGGGAATCTTCTCGGCGATGCTGCGGATGACGGCCCAGAAAATGGTGTCGCTCACGGCCCGCTGCCGAAGACTGCACTGGCCCAGACGGAACAGTTGGCGGATCTGGTCGCGGTAATAGATGGCGTCGTTGTAGCATTCCTGCAAATTTTTGAGCGACAGGGACGTGTACACTTCAAGCAAATTGTGGATGGCCTCGGGGTCGTCCTCGTCCAAAGTCGTGGGCACGACGCGGTCTTCCAGGCGGCTGACGTCCAGGACATTGAAGAGCAGGACCGAATAATAGGCGACCGTGGCCCGGCCGGATTCGGTGATGATGTGCGGGTGTGGCAATTCATGCTCGTCCACCGTGGCCATGACCGACTCGACGATGTCCGTGCAGTATTCCTCCAGCGAATAGTTGCGGCTGCTGGCATAGTTGGTGTGGGAGCCGTCGTAGTCCACGGCCAGGCCGCCGCCCAGGTCCAGAAAGCCCATGGCGCAGCCTTCCTTGGCCAGTTCGGCGTACATGCGCGCGGCTTCGTGCACGGCGGTGCGGATGTCGCGAATGTTCGGAATCTGGGAACCCAGATGGAAATGCAGGAGCTGCACGCAATCCAGCATGGAATGGGCGCGCATGAGATCAATGACGTCGACCACCTCGGACGTGGACAGGCCGAAAATGGACAGATCCCCGGCCGATTCGGCCCAATGTCCGCCGGCCTGGGTCGAGACCTTGATCCGCACGCCGATACGCGGCTTGATGCCCAGGGCCTTGGCCCGGTCCAGAATAAGCGGCAGCTCGCTTGGCATTTCCAGAACCATGAAGCACAGAAAACCCATTTTGCAGGCGTACAGGGCCAGATCAATATAATCCTGATCCTTGTAGCCGTTGCAGATCAGACAGGCCTTGGGATTCTTGAGAAAGGACAGGGCCGCGATGAGTTCGGCCTTGCTCCCGACCTCGAAGCCATGATTGAACGGATCCCCGACCTTGGCGATTTCTTCCAGGACCTGCTGCTGCTGGTTGACCTTGACCGGATAAACGCCGCGAAAATCAGCGCCATAGTTCAACTCCTTGATGGCCTTGGAAAAAGAGTCATGCAGCAGGGAAATTTGGGCGTCGAGCAGGTTTTCGATTCTGAGCAGCACCGGCAGGCCCAGGCCGCGTTCCTGCAGACCGCTGATGATGGCGGGGATGGGCACGCAGACATCCTTGCCCGGAAACGGCGTGATACCCAGGTTGCCGTCGGGGGTGACCTTGAAATAGCCGCCGCCCCAGTTATCCACGCCGTAGAGTTCCGCGGAACGGTCCACGGTCCATTTTTCGAGAGTCCGAGATCGCATCAAAAATCCTCCACCAAGAGCGCTGAAATGCAGGCCAGGACAGGCCGGGCCAGTGTAGGCCCCCCTCTAAACAGAGGGGAGCCGGCCGTCAACACAACTCGCGACCGTCGCCTCCGCGCCATGGGCCACGGCGGCAAAAGGGGCGTTGCCTTGGGCGCCGGCCTGGGCTATCCGCGACCTACCCAATCCACTCCAGGAGCACCCATGCCCTTTCTCGAAATCCTCGCCATCGCCGTGGCCCTGGCCATGGACGCCTTCGCCGTGGCCATCGCCTCGGGCGTGGCCCTGAAAACCGTCACTGGCCGCCAGACCTTTCGATTGTCCTGGCATTTCGGACTCTTCCAAGCGTTGATGCCCATCGCCGGCTGGGCCGGCGGGTTCGCCGTGCGCGACTATTTTCTGCGCTTCGGCCACTGGATCGCCTTCGCCTTGCTTCTCTATATCGGCGGACACATGCTCTGGGAAGGACTGCGCCACGACGACGAAGACGCCTGCCAGGACCCGACCCTGGGTTCGCGCCTGATCATGCTCTCCATCGCCACGAGCATCGACGCCCTGGCCGTGGGCCTGAGTCTGGCCATGATCGGCGCGTCCATCTGGTATCCTGCCGCCATCATTGGCCTCGTCGCCCTCGTCTTCACGGCCGTGGGGCTGCACCTGGGCACGATCCTGGGCTGCCAGACCAAACTTGGTCAGTACGCGGAAGTGCTCGGCGGCGGCGTGCTCATGGCCATTGGCGGCAAGATCCTGTGGCAGGCGCTGTAGGCTGGACGCAAGCCCGCGCCCGGCCCGCGCCAGGATCATCACGGCGCTTCAACTTTTCTTGCAATCCTCGAAATCCTTCCTGATTTCCTTCAACTCCCGCCGGTAGCCCTCGGCGTCTCCGTAATCCACGAAGCGGTCATAACGGGTATGCGTGCTTTTGGGCAACCGGGCATGGCGGATGGGGCACCAGTACTGCTCGGTGCGGCCGGCGATTTCGCGCAGATAAGACATGAGCCCGTTGAAATAGCTGCAATAGACGCAATTCATCTTTTCCATCCAATTCAAATATTTGAGCTTATGGCGATCGATGACGATATGGTCGCCGCGTTTCACGAGCGGAATGCCATAGACCGGAAAGCAGATGATCTGATAGAAAAAAACGAAAAAATCCAAAAAGACGGCCGGAATCAAGGCGAACCAGATGATCGGAATGGTCAGGGCCTTGAACACGCCCGATTCATAGACATAGGCCGTCCAGCGGGTGAGCAGCTCGCGATGGGCCGCTTCCACCTCCCGGCTGAAGCGGACCCGCTTCTTCTCCACCGTGTAGCGGAACTCCTCCTGCTTGGCGGCCAATTCACACGCCAGCTCCTGTTCCAGCTCCCCGATTTTGTCACGAATCTCCCGAAAAGTGTCTCTCATGCTCGCTCCTTGTGGTGATTTCCTCCAGTCTACATACTCCCCCGCCCCGCCACAACCAGCCAGGATCACCGCATGTCGATGCGAAGTATGTTCGCCATCGCTCTAGGCAAGACACTTGCACTGGGGTATCACGAAAATATTCAGGCCAACCCGGAGCACATCATGCATAGCTCGTCTCGTGGATTCACCCTGGTCGAACTTTTGGTCGTCACGGCCGTTCTCGGCATCCTCGCGGCCATCGCCATCCCCCAATTCACCAAATACAGAGTCGGAGGCGCCGTGGCCCACGCCGAGGCCGACCTGAAAAACTGCATGGTCGAGGCCACCAGCCAGGAGATCGTCAACGGCATCCAGGCCCTGAACTGCACGGATCTCGGCGGCAACCAGCTCGGTTGCACCGTGAGCATCCATGTCGGCAATGGCACAGTGTCCTTGAGCGCCTGCGCCAACCAAGATTACAATGGGTTCGCCCTGACCTGCGTCCTGACGAACAATATCCCCTCCTGCGGTCCATAGCGCCCCGCCCCATGGGGGACGGGCGCAGGCTGCCCGACGTTTTCCTTCATCCCCGCGCGGGTTCGACCAGATCCGAACCCCGGCGACGTAGCGCAAAGCCACGACTCGCCCGCCCCCGCGCAACCACCCGCGCCACCCGGTATTTCCGCCCGCTCCCTCCGCCCTTGCACTTTTGTAGAATTTGACATTTTCGAAAAAATAATCCCAACAAATCCACAAACGGTTGAAGTGCGTTTAACACAAATGTCATTTACGCCACGCAAACATTAACTCACCACTGGCCGCAACAGCCCCAAACTCACTTCTTTGTTCTTACAATTCAACATATTAAAAAAAATACATCTCCAAGTCACCATCAGGCACGCCCCTTGCTTTCAAAATATCGCGCGCACAAATTCGGCACAGAACACTTTTCTTCATCAATACTGTGTTTGGAGTTAAAAAATCATCCGACGCAATAAAATGAAATGCATATCACCATTGTTTCAAGGCAAAGTACACACTTTGTACAATGGCAATATGCAACAAAATCAATGACAACAATGAATCAAGGATTCGCCATGAAATTCTCCGCCAGATTAACTGCATTGACTCTTACGCTCTCCATCTGCCTCTTCACACAGGCTTTCGCCGCCGACACCATCAAGGTCGGCATCCTGCATTCCCTGTCCGGCACCATGGCCATCAGCGAAACCACCCTCAAAGACACCATGCTTCTGCTCATCGACGAGCAGAACAAAAAAGGCGGCCTGCTCGGCAAGAAGCTCGAAGCCGTCGTCGTCGATCCGGCTTCCAACTGGCCCCTCTTCGCTGAAAAGGCCCGTGAACTCCTGGAAAAACAAAAAGTCGCGGCAGTATTCGGCTGCTGGACCTCCGTGTCCCGCAAATCCGTACTGCCCGTATTCGAAGAGTTGAACGGTCTGCTCTTCTACCCCGTGCAGTATGAAGGCGAGGAATCGTCCAAGAACGTGTTCTACACCGGTGCGGCCCCGAACCAGCAGGCCATCCCGGCCGTGGACTATCTGATGAAGGATCTGGGCGTACAGCGCTGGGTCCTGGCCGGCACGGACTACGTTTACCCCCGCACCACCAACAAAATTCTGGAAGCCTACCTCAAGGGCAAAGGCGTGGCCGAGGCCGACATCATGATCAACTACACGCCCTTCGGCCATTCCGACTGGCAAAGCATCGTGGCCGACATCAAGAAGTTCGGCTCCGCCGGCAAGAAGACCGCCGTGGTCTCGACCATCAACGGCGACGCCAATGTGCCCTTCTACAAAGAACTGGGTAACCAGGGCGTGAGCGCCGGCGACATCCCGGTCGTGGCCTTCTCCGTGGGCGAGGAAGAACTGTCCGGCATCGACACCAAGCCCCTGGTCGGCCACTTGGCCGCCTGGAACTACTTCATGAGCGTGGAAGATCCGACCAACGCCGCCTTCATCAAAACCTGGCACGAATTCATCAAGAATCCCAAGCGCGTGACCAACGACCCCATGGAAGCCCATGTCATCGGCTTCAACATGTGGGTCAAGGCCGTGGAAAAGGCGAAGAGCACCGATCCGTCCGCCGTGCAGAAAGCCATCATCGGCGTGAAGGTTCCGAACCTGACCGGTGGCGAATCCGAAATGCTGCCCAACCACCACATCACCAAGCCCGTGCTGATCGGCGAAATCCAGGAAGACGGCCAGTTCGCCACGGTCTGGCAGACCAAAGGCCTGGTTCCCGGCGACGCTTGGTCCGATTTCCTGCCTGAGTCCAAGGTCATCGAGGCCGACTGGACCGACAAACTTGGTTGCGGCAATTACAACACCGTGACCCAAAAATGTTCCGGCCAGAACTTCTAGCCTCCGTACGCAGGGGCGCCGACTTCTCCCGGCGCCCCACCCTTCCCAAAAATTCGTGATTTCAACTGCCGGAGCATCGCATGACCAGCTCTTTTCCCCTCGCACGCGCTCTTGCAGCCGCCTTGCTGCTCCTGGCCCTGGCCGCCCCGGCCCGGGCTGACCTGACCCAGGCCCTGGGTCTGCTCATGAGCAAAAACATGAACGACCGCGCCCAGGCCGTGGAATTGCTCGGCGAAGATGACTCCCCCGCCGCCACGGACGTTCTTCAAGCCCTGCAGGACGGAGTCCTCTTCGTGCACGCGCCCACCCACAGCGTGGTTCGCGCCGTGCCCCGGGGGGACGTCTATACCACCACCGATTTCCTGACTGGCGCATCCCAGACCGGGGTGGCCAAGGACGAGCTGTCGCGCGTGGCTACCAGCAACGCCATTCGCGGCAAACTGCAAGCTCTTCAAGCCGTGCGCGATTTGGCCAGTTCCGACGTGAACCGCCGCCGCCAGGCCGTGTCCGAACTGCCAGGACGCATCGCCAGCGTGACCCTGGCTTCGCTGGACAAGAAGCTCGCCACCGAAACCGATGCCGCGGTCCGTCACGGTCTGGAAATCGCCATCGCCATGAAGCGCCTGCTGTCCGACGCGCCCGAGGACGCCGCGGCGGCCCTGAGCACCCTGAATGGCAACCTCGATCCGGCCGTGCTGACCGCCCTGAGCACGGCCCGCGAACAGACCCAGAACCCGGCCGTCAAAAAAGCCCTCGACAGCGCCATGGACAGCATCAAGACCAGGACCAGCCTCTTCGGTTTCGCTGAAACCCTATTCTTCGGGGCCAGCCTCGGTTCGGTCTTGATCCTGTCCGCCATCGGGCTGGCCATCACCTTCGGGGTCATGGGCGTCATCAACATGGCCCACGGCGAGTTGATGATGATCGGGGCCTACACGACCTACGTCATCCAGCAGATCATGCCGGAGCACATCGACCTATCGCTGTTCGTGGCCATCCCGGCGGCTTTTCTCATCGCGGCCTTGGTCGGCATCGTCATCGAGCGCGGCATCATCCGCTTCCTCTACGGCCGGCCCTTGGAAACTTTGCTGGCCACCTTCGGCATCAGCCTCGTGCTACAGCAGGCCGTGCGGACCATTTTTTCGCCCCTGAACCGCTCGGTGTCCACGCCAAGCTGGATGAGCGGATCCTGGCGATTCAATCCTATTTTTTCCCTGACCTGGAACCGGCTGGCCATCATCGTCTTCTGCCTCTTGGTTTTCACCGCTCTGTTCACCATCCTGCGCCGCACGCGTCTGGGGCTTGAGGTCCGGGCCGTGTCCCAGAACCGAGCCATGGCCCGGGCCATGGGCGCCCGCGCGGCCATGGTCGACGCCATGACCTTCGGCCTGGGCTCCGGCATCGCCGGTATCGCCGGCGTGGCCCTGTCCCAGTTGACCAACGTCGGTCCCAACCTCGGGCAGGCCTACATCATCGATTCCTTCATGGTCGTGGTCTTCGGCGGCGTCGGCAACCTGTGGGGAACCCTCGTCGCCGGGTTGGGCCTGGGCGTCATCAACAAGGTCCTGGAACCCGTCAGCGGCGCGGTCCTGGCCAAAATCCTCGTCCTGGTCTTCATCATCCTCTTCATCCAGAAACGCCCCACCGGCCTCTTCCCGCAGAAGGGCCGCGCCATCGAGGACTGACATGGAACGCGAACACATTTTCGACCGCCAAAGCCTGCTCTTTCTGGGCATCCTGGGCTTGGTCACCCTGACAGTATGCCTGGGAAATCTGATCCTGCCCGCAGGCAATCCTCTGCATCTGTCCGTGTACACGGTGACGCTCCTGGGTAAATACCTGACCTACGCCCTGTTGGCCGTGTCCGTGGACCTGGTCTGGGGATACCTCGGAATCCTCAGCCTCGGGCACGGCGCCTTCTTCGCCCTCGGCGGCTACGCCATGGGCATGCACCTCATGCGCCAGATCGGGGATCGGGGCGTGTACGGCAACCCGCTGCTCCCGGATTTCATGGTTTTTCTGAACTGGAAGGAACTGCCCTGGTTCTGGTACGGTTTCGACCACTTCTCCTTCGCCATGCTCATGGTCCTCTTCGCGCCGGGCATTCTGGCTTTTGTCTTCGGCTGGTTCGCCTTCAACTCCCGCGTCACCGGCGTGTATCTGTCCATCGTCACCCAGGCCCTGACCTACGCGCTGATGCTGGCCTTCTTCCGCAACGAGATGGGCTTCGGCGGCAACAACGGCCTGACGGATTTCAAGGATCTGCTCGGCGTCAGCCTGCAGAGCGACGGCATGCGTTTGGCTTTGTTCGCTCTCTCGGCCCTGGCTTTGGCCCTGGGCTACATCCTCTGCCGCTGGATCGTGACCAGCAAACTCGGCCGGGTCTGCGTGGCCGTGCGAGACGCCGAATCGCGGACCCGCTTCACCGGCTACCACGTGGAGCGGGTCAAAGTCTTCGTCTTCACCATCTCGGCCATGCTGGCCGGCGTGGCCGGAGCCCTGTACGTGCCCCAGGTCGGCATCATCAATCCCGGCGAGTTCGCGCCTCTGGCCTCCATCGAAATGGTCATTTGGGTGGCCATCGGCGGGCGTGGCACCCTGGTTGGAGCCGTGGTCGGGGCGCTCATGGTCAACTACGCCAAGACTTGGTTCACGGCCGTGCTGCCCGAGATCTGGCTTTTCGCCCTGGGCGCGCTCTTCGTGCTGGTGACCATGTTCCTGCCCCGGGGCGTCCTCGGCCTGACCCACCTTGTCCAGAACTGGCGCCGCGGGGAGGCCGCATGAGCATCGAACAGACCACCAATTATTACGGCCCGCGCCAGATCGGACGCCTGCGCCCACAGCCGCCCATGGCCAGCCCCAAGCTCGACACGGGTCGGGGCATCATCCTGTATATGGAAGGAGTGACCAAGACTTTCGACGGATTCAAGGCCATCAATGACCTCAACCTCTACATCGAGGATGGCGAACTGCGCTGCATCATCGGCCCCAACGGCGCGGGCAAGTCGACCATGATGGACATCATCACCGGCAAAACCCGTCCGGACACGGGCAGCGTCTGGTTCGGTCAGAGCCTGAACCTGCTGGACATGGACGAGCCCGACATCGCCGGGGCCGGTATCGGCCGCAAGTTCCAGAAGCCCACGGTCTTCGAAAACCACACGGTCTTCCACAACCTCGACCTGGCCATGGCCGGCCCCAAGAATGTGTATGCCCTGCTCCGGGCAACCATGGGCGCCGAGGAACGCGACCGCATCGAGGAAATCCTGGAACTGATCGGTTTGGCCGACCAGCGTTTCCGCCCGGCCGGCGTGCTCTCCCACGGCCAGAAACAATGGTTGGAAATCGGCATGCTGCTCATGCAGAAACCCCGGCTCCTTCTCATCGATGAGCCAGTGGCCGGCATGACCCACCAGGAAATGGACCGCACCGGTGAACTGGTCACGACCCTGGCCGGCGAGCACTCCGTGGTCGTGGTCGAACATGACATGGACTTCGTGCGCTCCATCGCGCGCAAGGTCACGGTGTTGCATCAGGGACACGTCCTGGCCGAAGGCAAAATGGACGACATCCAACGCGACCCCAGGGTCGTGGAAGTCTATCTCGGAGAGGCGACATGCTGAGCATCACCAATCTCAATCAATTTTATGGCGAATCGCACACCCTGTGGGACGTTAATCTCGACATACCCCAGGGCCGATGCACCTGCCTCATGGGTCGCAACGGCACAGGCAAAACCACCTTGCTCAAGGCCGTCATGGGGCTTTTGCCGATCAAGTCCGGAACCGTCACCCTTGATGGACAGGACATCACCCGCCTGTCCACCGAAAAACGGGCGCCTTTGGGCATTGGCTACGTCCCCCAGGGTCGCCAGATCTTTCCGCTTTTGACCGTGGAGGAAAATCTGCGCATCGGTCTGCCGGCCCGCAAGGACAGATCAAAAAACATCCCTGGGTTCATCTATGAACTCTTCCCGGTCCTGAAAGAAATGCTGCACCGTCGCGGCGGCGACCTGTCCGGCGGCCAGCAGCAGCAGTTGGCCATCGGCCGGGCCCTGGTCGTGGACCCGAAACTGCTCATTTTCGATGAACCGACCGAGGGCATCCAGCCCAACGTTGTCCTGGAAATCGCCGACATCGTGAACCGCCTGTCCCGCGAGATGGGTCTGACCGTACTGCTGGTCGAACAGAAGCTGCCCTTTGCCCGCCGCCTGGGAGACCGATTCGCCATCCTCGATCGTGGCAGGCTTGTGGCCACGGGAAACATGCCCGAACTCGGCGACGAACTCATCCGCGAGTACCTGACCGTATGACCACGGATCTTGGCCCTGAACGCTCCTGGAAGGCGGAACTGCGCCTCGGCTTCCGCCACGACGGACAACGCACGGTCCTGGCGGACATGGATTTTCACGGCCCCCTGCGCGTGCAACGGCCCTTCCACCCCGAAGGCGCGCCCTGCCACTGCTACGTGCTGCATCCGCCCGGCGGCTTGGTCAGTGGCGATCGTCTGCACATACAGGCCCGTGTCCAGCCCGGAGCCCACGCTCTGCTGACCACGCCCTCGGCCGGCAAGGTCTACGGCACGGACAGTCAGGGCGTGCCCCAGGGGCAAAACGTGACCCTAAGCGCCCATGACGGTGTAATCGAATGGCTGCCCATGGAAAGCATCGTCTTTGACCGCGCGAACGCGCTGATGCGCCTGGACGTGAACCTGACCGGCATGGCCACGGCCATCGGCTGGGACATCGTCTGCCTCGGGCGCGAGGCAGGCAACCATCCGTTCGATACCGGACGGCTGGACCAGCGCCTGCATATCCACCGCGACGACCGTCCCCTGTTGCTGGAAAATCTGAGCGTGGCAGGCGGAGGTTCTTTGCAGGCAGGAGCATTCGGACTGGGCGGAAGGACGGTCGCCGGGACCATGTTCGTGGCCAGCGACAATCCGGACCTGCAACTGCTTGTCGAACCCGTACGCGAAGCCCTGCACGCGCAAATCGGGCTCATTGGCGTGACCTGCCGCCGTGGCGTGCTGCTGGTGCGGTATCTGGGCGATCGCGCCGAGGAAGCCAGGAATTTACTCGAACAGGCGTGGCGCGTCATCCGCCCGGCCCTGCTCGGGCTCTCGGCCTGCACGCCCAGAATCTGGGCGACGTAATCTGATGCGGGGCCAGCCCCGCACCCCGCCAGGGGCTTACCCCTGGACCCTGACCATTTTTGACGTTGTTGCAACACCAACAATACAGCGAGGCAAACCATGGAACTTACTCCCCGCGAAAAAGACAAACTGCTCCTGTTCACGGCGGCCCTTTTGGCCGAACGCCGACTGGCCCGGGGCCTGAAACTCAACTATCCCGAATCCGTGGCGCTGATCAGCGCGGCCATCATGGAAGGCGCGCGTGACGGACGCACCGTGGCCGAACTGATGAGCCATGGGCGAACCATTCTGACCCGCGCCCAGGTCATGGGTGGCGTGCCGGAGATGATTCATGAAGTGCAGGTCGAAGCGACCTTCCCCGACGGCACCAAGCTGGTCACGGTCCACAACCCCATCGTTTAGGAGGTTCTATGATCCCCGGAGAATATCGCATCAAAGACGGCGAAATCGCGCTGAACGTCGACCGCGAGACCGTGGTCCTGGAAGTGGCCAATACCGGCGACCGCCCGATCCAGGTTGGTTCGCACTATCATTTTTTCGAGACCAATGCGGCCCTGGAGTTCGATCGCGCCAAAGCACGCGGTTTTCGACTCGACATCGCCGCCGGAACGGCCGTGCGCTTCGAACCCGGCCAGCGCCGGACCGTAACTCTGGTCGCTCTGGCCGGAACCCGCACCGTGTATGGCTTTCGCGGCCAAATCATGGGCAGCCTGTAGGAGGACACAATGGCAACAATTTCACGACAGGCCTACGCCGACATGTTTGGGCCAACCACGGGTGACCGCGTCCGGCTGGCGGACACGGAACTGTGGATCGAAGTGGAACAGGATTTCACCGTGTACGGAGACGAGGTCAAATTCGGCGGCGGCAAGGTCATCCGCGACGGCATGGGCCAGAGCCAGATGTGCGGCCCCGACGTGGTCGATCTGGTCATCACCAACGCGCTGATCGTGGACCACTGGGGCATCGTCAAGGCCGACGTGGGCGTGCGCCAGGGACGCATCGTCGGTATCGGCAAGGCCGGCAACCCGGACATCCAATCCGGCGTTACCATCATCATCGGCCCCGGCACCGAGGTCATCGCCGGCGAAGGCCATATCCTGACCGCCGGCGGCCTGGACACGCACATCCACTTCATCTGCCCGCAGCAGGTGGAAGAGGCCCTCATGTCCGGCGTGACGACCATGATCGGCGGCGGCACGGGCCCGGCCACGGGCACCAACGCCACGACCTGCTCGCCGGGACCGTGGTACATCGGCAAGATGCTCCAGGCCACCGACGCCATGCCCATGAATTTCGGATTTCTGGGCAAGGGCAACGCCAGTCTGCCGCAATCTCTGGAAGAACAGCTCCAGGCCGGGGCCTGCGGCCTCAAGCTGCACGAGGACTGGGGCACCACGCCCGCAGCCATCGACACCTGCCTGAGCGTGGCCGACAAATACGACGTGCAGGTGGCCATCCACACCGATACCCTCAACGAATCCGGCTTTGTGGAAGACACCCTGGCCGCGTTCAAGGGCCGCTGCATCCACACCTACCACACCGAAGGCGCGGGCGGCGGCCACGCCCCGGACATCATCAAGGCCTGCGGCCTCCAGCATGTCCTGCCCTCGTCCACCAACCCGACCCGGCCATACACGGTCAACACCGTGGACGAACACCTCGACATGCTCATGGTCTGCCATCATCTGGACCCGAACATCCCCGAGGACGTGGCCTTCGCCGATTCGCGCATCCGCAAGGAAACCATCGCCGCCGAGGACATTCTGCACGACATGGGCGCTTTTTCCATGCTCTCGTCGGACTCCCAGGCCATGGGCCGCGTGGGCGAGGTCATCTGCCGCACCTGGCAGACCGCGCACAAGATGCGGGTCCAGCGCGGCCTGTTGCCCGAGGACAGAGAACTGGGCTGCGACAATTTCCGGGTCAAGCGCTACATCGCCAAGTACACCATCAACCCGGCCCTGACCCACGGCATCGCTCATGAGGTCGGGTCCGTGGAAGTCGGCAAGCTGGCCGATCTGGTGCTCTGGAACCCGGCCTTCTTCGGCATCAAACCGGCCATGATCGTGAAGGGCGGTTTCATCGCCGCCGCGCCCATGGGCGACCCCAATGCGTCCATCCCCACGCCACAGCCCGTGCACTACCGGACCATGTTCGCCGGTTTAGGCCAGGCGGCCGCCGCCGTGAGCGTGAGCTTTGTCTCCAAGGCCGCCCTGGGCAATGACATCGGCGCGACCCTGGGCCTGAAACGACGCCTCGGCGCATGCACGAACGTCCGCGGCGTGCGCAAGTCGGACATGGTCCACAACAGCGCCACCCCGAAGGTGGAGGTGGACCCGCAGACCTACGAGGTCCGCGCCGACGGCGAGCTGCTGACCTGCGAACCGGCCGAGATCCTGCCGCTCGCGCAGCGGTATATGTTGTTTTGATATCGTGGGCGACCGCCGGTCGCCCCTACACATTACACCCACGGAAAAACGCGGATGCTCACACTCACCAAAAACCTCGGCCACTCCCATGCCGACGTGTCCGACACCCTGACCCTCCCGCTGGAAACCAGGGTCCGCGGTCGTTTCAAGGCCGTCACCGATTCCGGCGCGGACGCAGGCGTATTCCTCGAACGTGGACGTTGCCTGCTGCATGGTGACGTGCTCAAGGACGAGGGCGGCGCCCTGGTCCGCGTTCTGGCCGCGCCCGAAGACCTGACCGAGGCCACGGCCACGGACTGGCTCGCCTTTGCCCGCGCCGTGTATCATCTCGGCAACCGCCACGCGGCCATGGAAATCGGCCCCTTATGGTGCCGCTTCAAGCCCGACCACGTGTTGGACGATCTGGCCCGGCATCTGGGGCTGTCCACTCGACCCGTCACCGCGCCCTTCCAGCCCGAAACCGGAGCCTACCATGGCGGACATGGCCATCAGCACTAAGCCCGCATCCTCGCTGCTCGGCCTGCTGTATTTGGTCAGCCCGGCCCTGCCCATCGGCGCGTTCGCGTACTCGAACGGCCTGGCCGCCGCCATCGACCTGGACTGGGTTACGGATGAGGCAAGCCTTTCCGGCTGGATGCACGGCGTATTGACCCACGGCCTGGGATGTCTCGATCTGCCCCTGCTCGCTCGCCTGCACGCCACGGCCGCGCAAGGCGAAGCAGACGTCTTCGCCCGCTGGAACGACACGGTCCTGGCCTCGCGCGAAACTGCGGAACTGCTCGCCGAGGAACTGCATCTGGGCAAGGCCCTGTGGCGGCTCTTGCGCGACCAGACCATGCTCCCGGCCATGGCGCTTCCGAGGGAACCGGGCTACGTGGCCATGTTCGCCTTGGCCGCGACCCTCCTGGAAGTGGATGCAGCGGCCACAGTCCAGGGATTCGTCTGGTCCTGGGCCGAAAACCAAGCCGCCGTGGCCTGCAAGACCATCCCACTCGGGCAGACCGCTGGTCAGCGTGTTTTGCTCGGCCTCATGCCCGAAATATCCCGCGTCGCGGCGGCGGCGACAACCATCGCCGATGACGACATCGGCGGATCCTTGCCGGGCCTAGCCTTGGGGTCCTGCTTGCACGAAACCCAGTATTCACGACTTTTCAGGAGCTGAAATGAGCACACACTGTTTGCGCGTCGGCGTGGGCGGCCCCGTGGGGTCCGGCAAGACCGCCCTCTTGCGCCAACTCTGCCTGCGGTTGCGCGGCGTTTACGACATGGCCGTGGTCACCAACGACATTTATACCCGCGAGGACGCCGAGTTTCTGCTCCGCCACGCGGCCCTGGAGCCTGACCGGATCATGGGCGTGGAGACGGGCGGCTGCCCGCATACAGCCATCCGCGAGGACGCGAGCCTCAACCTCGCCGCCATCGAAGACTTACAGGAGCGCCACCCCGGACTGGAGCTGGTGCTGGTGGAAAGCGGCGGCGACAACCTGTCCGCGACCTTCAGCCCGGAACTGGCCGACCTGACCATCTACGTCATCGACGTCTGCGCCGGGGACAAAATTCCGCGCAAGGGCGGGCCGGGCATCACCAAGTCCGATCTGCTGGCTATCAACAAGACGGAACTCGCCCCTCTGGTCGGCGCATCCCTGGAAGTCATGGCCCGCGACTGCCGCACGATGCGCGGCGAACGCCCCTTTGTGTTCGCCAATTTCGAAAAGAACCAAGGGCTGGACGAAATCATCGCCTTCATCATCGATAAGGGCATGCTGCCCGCGCGCCCCGCCCTCCTCGCCTCGGCTTGTCGCGGACAGTAGACCCGAAGCGGTCATTCTTGCCGAACAGCTCGATTTCGTGCTAAAAATACGCGTGGCCCGGACTGCCGGGCCATATCCTCAACGAGCGGATAACGAATGCGTATTTTATCGACCTTCATCCTTGGCCTTGTTCTTGTCCTGCCCGGATTGGCCGCTTCGCGCCCGCTTGACCTGAGCCCCGAGGAAAAGGCCTGGCTCGCGGAGCATCGCGACAGTCTCGTCCTTGGCTACGACCCAAAATTCCCGCCCCTGGAATTCCAAAACCCAGCCGGTGAATTCTCGGGCATGAGCGCGGATCTCGTCGCGACCCTGGAGCGGCTGCTGGACGTCCGCTTCCAAAAGCGTCCCCAAGCGGTCTGGACCAATGTCCTGAACGGCCTGCGCGACGGGTCCCTGGCCCTGGCCCCGGCCATCGTCTCGACCGAGGGACGGCGGGAATACGCCATCTTCACGCCGCCCTACGCGTCCATCCCCTTGGTCATCATCACCTCGAAAGCCTTCACCGACCACACTTCCCTGGAAGAGCTGGAGGGCCGCCGCGTGGCCGTGGTCCGCGACTATTCCTCGGCGGATCTGGTGCGGCGCGCGTCCGGGGGAAAATGCGAAATCGTGGAGGTGGACAACATCCAGGCGGGGCTGCGCGACGTGTCCTTCGGCGTGGTCGACGCCTTCGTGGAAAGCGTGGCCGTGGCCGCCTGGTTCATCGATCAGGAAGGGCTCGCCAATCTGCGCGTGGCCGGCGACATTGGCGCGCACGACGAACTCTCCGTCGGGGTCAGCGCGCGCTATCCGCTTCTGGCCAGCGCCGTGGCCAAGGCCCTGGCGTCCATTCCGCCCGAAGACGTGCGGACCATGACCACGCGCTGGATCAAGCTCGAAACCTCGCTGTTCGACGTCCAGACCCTGCGCGCCCTGCGCTTCGCGGGGGCGTTCACCCTCGTCCTGCTGATCCTGCTCGGCGGCGCGACCTGGGGCCTGAGCCGGACGCTGCGCCAAAAACTCCTCGACCTGGAACAGACCAAGGCCAATCTGGCCGACCAAGTTGAACGCTTCCGGCTGGCCCTGGACGCGACCAACGCCGGAGCGTGGGAATACCATCCGGCCCAAGGCCGGGAGGAACACAGCCTGGAATGGTACACCATGCTCGGCTATCAGCCCCAGTACGGCCCCTACACCCTGGACAGCTGGCTGGAGCTGGTTCACCCCGACGACCGCGCACGGGCAGCGAAGGCTTTCTCCGACTATGTTCAAGGAGACGGCCACGGCATCTACGAGGCGGAATACCGCATGCGCGCCAGCGATGGCTCCTGGCGCTGGGTGCTGGGCAAGGGCCGGGCCGTGAGTTGGGACGAAAACGGCCAACCGGCGCGCATCATCGGTCTCAACCTGGACATCCAGCAGATGAAGAGCGCCCAGGAGGAAGTCCTGCGCTCCCAGGCCCTGATCCGGGCACTGCTGGAGCAGACCACGCAGTTCACGGGACTGCTCGACCTGGACGGCAATCTGATCGTCGCCAACCGCACGGCCCTGGACTGGGCCAAGGCGCGGGCGAAGGATGTCCTGAACAGGCCCTTTTGGGACGGTCCATGGTGGCCGGACCGGACCGAGACGGAAGGCTTCATCCGCCAGACCTGTCTCGCCGTCCGGAGCGGACGAACCGTCCATCGGGAAATCGCGCACGTCGCCCCCGACGGAACCGTCACGCCATTCGACTTCACGGCCTCGCCCTTCCGCGACGACGGCGGGCAGGTCGTGTCCATTGTCATCGAGGCCCGCGACATCAGCGCCCACAAGAAAGATCAGCAGGCCATCGTCGACAGCGAACGCCGTTTCCGGACCATTTTCGAAAACGCGCCCTATTCCATCGTCATCAACCGCCTCGCCGACGGCAAATACATGGACGCGAATCCGGCCTGCCTGGCCAGGCTCGGCCTGGACCGGGACACCCTGCTCACCAAGACCTTCACCGAGATCGGCGCCCTCCCTCCCGAGCACCAACGACTCGTGGAGACGGCCATCGCCAGCGGCCATGGCGTGAACAACCTGGAAACGTCCATCACCCGGGGGGACAGCTCCGTCGGCCATATCCTCTATTCCGGAACCGGCATCACCATCGACGGAGAGCCCTGCATCCTGTCCCTGCCCGTAGACATCACGGAACTCAAGAACACCCAGGAAGAGCTGCGCAAATCTCAGGAGATGTTCGCCCGCCTGTTCCACCTCTCGCCGGACATGATCGCCCTGGCCCGCCAGGACGACGGCAGTTTGCTTGAAATCAACGAGGCCTTCACCCGCTTCACCGGGTTGTCGCGCGACGAGGCCATGGGCCGGACCACGCTGGCCCTGGGCATTTTCCGCGAGCCAGACAAGCGCGAGGAATTCGCGGCCACGCTGCTGCGCGACGGCCTCATCGAGAATTTCGAATTCGACATCCTCCACCGCGACGGCCGCGTTCTGCACTGCGCGGCCTCGGCCCGCTTGCTCGACATGGGCGGAATCCCGTGCATCTTGTCCATCACCCGCGACATCACCCATTTCCGGGCCATGCAGGACATGATGGTCCAGTCCGAAAAAATGCTGTCCCTGGGCGGCATCGCCGCCGGCATCGCCCACGAGATCAACAATCCGCTGGGCATCATCCTGCAGGCGGCCCAGACCATCAACCTGCGCCTGTCCCCCGGACACGCCAAGAACCAGGAAACGGCCCAGGCCCTGGGCCTCGACCTGGAACGGGTCGAGGCATACCTCAAGGCCCGGAAAATCAATGAATTCATGGTTGATATCGAAGAAGCGGGCATCCGGGCCGCGAGCATCATCCGCCACATGCTCGACTTCAGCCGCAAAAGCGAATCCCGCCGGGCCCTGTGCGATGTCCCCCGCATCGTCGAGCAGGCCCTGGCCCTGGCCGGAAGCGATTACGACCTGAAAAAGAACTACGATTTCAAGACCGTGACCATCACGCGAGAATTCGCGGCCGACCTGCCCGCCATCCCCTGCACGGAAACCGAGATCGAGCAGGTCGTCCTCAACCTGCTCCGCAACGCGGCCCAGGCCATGGCCGAGGCTGGAACGCCCAATCCGACCATCCGCGTCGCGGCCGCGACCATGGCCGGCGGCGTGCGCATCGAAATCGAGGACAACGGCCCCGGCATCCCCGAGGACCGCCGCAAGCGCGTCTTCGAGCCCTTCTTCACGACCAAGGAGCCGGGCAAGGGCACCGGCCTGGGCCTGTCCGTCTCGTATTTCATCATCACCAAGGGTCATGGCGGTCGCATGAGCGTGGCCCCGGGAGAACACGGGGGGACGCTGTTTCGCATCGACCTTCCGAGGGGCGAAAGCCCGCGCGCGGAGCCGGCCAGCTGAACTTCTGGACGAAGGGCGAGGGTCCCGCTAGTCTGCACGACGCGATTCATTTTTCCGCCACGCGCCAGGAGAATTTCATGAGCATCCTCATCATCGACGACGAAGACGGCCTGCGCCGCTCCCTCTGCGCCTACCTGGAAGACCAGGACCACGAGCTGCTGCAGGCCGCCAACGGCCAGCAAGGTCTTGAGGCCATGCGCGCGGCCCTGCCGGACCTGGACGCGGTCATCGTGGATCTGAACATGCCGGTCCTGGACGGGTACGGATTCCTGGAAAAGGCCGTGGCCGAGGCCCCGGAGCTGCCCATCGTCGTCCTGTCCGGGGTGGGCGTGGTCGACGACGCCCTGCGGGCCGTGCGCCTGGGCGCGTGGGATTATCTGACCAAGCCCCTGGGCAATCTGAAGGTCCTGGACCACACCCTGGCCAAGGCCATGGAAAAGGCCCGCCTGATCCGAGAAAACCGGGTCTACCAGGAAAATCTGGAAGCCCTGGTCCGCGAGCGCACGGTCGAGCTGGAACGCACCCGCCGCCAGATCATGCACCGCCTGAGCCGGGCCGCCGAGTACAAGGACAACGAGACCGGGCACCATGTCATCCGGGTTGGGGAAATCGCGGCCGTGCTGGCCCGGGCCCTGGGCTTCGACGACGAGCAGTGCGCCAACATCCGGGACTGCGCGCCCCTGCACGACATCGGCAAGATCGGCATTCCGGACGCGGTCCTGCTCAAGCCCGGCAAGCTCGACCCGGAGGAATGGAAAATCATGCAGCAGCACTGCGTCTTCGGCTGCGAGATCCTTGGCCCCCTGACCAGCAAGACCGAGGCCCGCCGAAGCTGCCAGCTCTGGGACATGCCCGGCGCCGACGGCAACGAGCTGCTCGATCTGGCCCGCAACCTGGCCCTCCTCCACCACGAACGTTGGGACGGCACTGGCTATCCCCTGGGCCTCGCGGGAGAACAAATTCCGCTGGAAGCGCGCATCGTGGCCGTGGTCGACACCTACGACGCCCTGGCCAGCGAGCGCCCCTACAAAAAAGCTTTTCCCGAGGAAAAATGTCTGGCCATCATCCGGGAAAGCTCCGGCTCCCATTTCGACCCGGCCGTGGTCGAGGCCTTTTTCCAGAACGTCGACGCCATCCGGACCATCCGCCAGCGCTGGCAGGACTGACTCATGCGGACCATTCCCCTCCTCCTCGACCCGGACGGAGCCTGGACCCTCCCCGACGGCGCGGCCATCCCGTCCGGCGAGCAGCTGGTCCTGGGCTTCTGGTCGGACCTGGACGACAGCGCCGTGCTGACCCACGCCACGACCCTGCGGGCGCTGCTGCCGCGAGCCCTGATCCTGGGCTGTTCCAGCAGCGGCGTCATCCACGGCCGCGCGCTGCGGGACGCGACCCTGGCCGCCACCCTCGTCGTTTTCGAACGGACCAGACTGAGCCTGACCCGAGGCCGGCTGGCCGATTATCCCTCCAGCCTCGCCCTGGGCGAGGACCTGGCCCGCCGGCTCGACCCGACGAACCTGGCCCATGTCCTGGTTCTGTCCGGCGGACTGCACTGCAACGGGGCGCAACTGGCCAAGGGACTGGCCCGGGAACTGCCCGCCGGCGCGAGGGCCAGCGGCGGCCTGGCCGGGGACGGAGAGCGATTCCGGCGCACGACCCTGCTCGTGAGCGAGGACATCGTCGAGGACGAAGCCGTCTGCCTGGGGCTGTACGGCGAAGCCTTGCGCGTGGGCCTGAGCCAGGGCGGAGGCTGGGAGCCCTTTGGCATGGAACGGACCGTCACCGCCTCGGACGGTAACCTGCTCATGGAGATCGACGGGGAATCGGCCCTGGGTCTGTACGAGCGCTATCTCGGCAAGCACGCCCAGAATCTGCCCGGCAGCGGTCATCTCTTTCCCCTGGCCGTGCGCGAGCCCGGCGCCTCGGACTGGCTCACGCGGACCATCCTCGGCATCGACCGCGAGCGCCAAACCCTCTTCTTCGGCGGAGACATACCCGAGGGCAGCACGGTCCGCCTCACGCGCGGAACCATCGACAACCTCGTCAACGCGGCCACGGCGGCCGGCGAGGCGGTCCGCCAGGACGGCGGCCCAGGCCTGGCCCTGATGATCAACTGCGTGGGCCGGCGCATGCTGCTCAAGCAGTTCGCGGAGGAGGAAATCGAGACCGTGGCCGACATCCTCGGCCCAAACGTGGCCCTGGCCGGCTTTTATTCCTACGGGGAAATCGCGCCCGGCGGCGACGCCGCCTGTTGCCTGCACAACCAAACCATGACCCTGACCGTGCTCCACGAGCTGCCCTGACCATGCACCGTCTGCTGCAACGCCAACTCAAGCGGGTCATGCCCGATCAATCCGTCCCGGACGGCTCCGCCCTGGCGCGGCTCATCCAGCTCGTGGACGAGGCCTACCGTCAGTTCGACGACGAACGCGAGATTCTGGACCGATCCCTGGAAATCAGCTCCGCCGAGCTGGTCCAAAGCACGACCCTGATGCGGGCCGTGTTCCAGTCCTTGCCGGACGTCTTCCTGTGGATCACCCCGGACGGCCTGATCACGGACTGCCGGGGCGGAACCATGCCGCTGTTCGGACTGCCGCCGACCGCCTTCGTCAAGCGCGACATCCTGGCCTGCCCGGAGATCGGGGGCGAGCAGGTCTTCCAAAAGGCCTTGCGCGCCCTGACCTGCGCCCAATTCTTCCAAGCCGAATATGCTCTCGATCAAGGGAGCGAGACCCGCCATTTCGAGGCCCGCTTCGCGACCCTGAACGCGGACGTCTATCTGGTCCTGATCCGGGACATGTCCGCCCAGATCCAGGCGCGGGAGGCGGAACGGACCGTCCAGAGCCGCCTGGACCGGATCATCGAATCCCTGCCCGACGCGACCCTGGTCGTGGACAGCGAGCACCGGGTCATCGCCTGGAACAAGGCCATGGAGGACATGACCGGAATCGGCAAGGCGGACATCCTCGGCAAGGGCGAGTTCGAATACGCCCTGCCTTTTTACGGCCACCGCCGCCCCATTCTCCTCGATTTCATCGGCAAGGACCCAAGTCCCCTCTATCCCATGTACCAGCCGGCCCAGAACAACGCCGAGGGCTTGGCCACGGAAGTATTCGTCCCGGCCCTGTACGGCGGGCGCGGAGCCTTTGTCTGGGCCAAGGCCACGCCACTCTGCGACAGCCAGGGTCTGGTCATCGGGGCCATCCAGGCCATCCGCGACGTCACCGAAAAAAAACGGACCTATATCTCGACCCGGATCCTGCACCAGATTTCGACGGCGACCGCCGGCGCGCCAAGCGAACAGGTCATGTTCGCCCAGACCTTCGCCGTCCTGGTCGAGCACCTCGACCTCCTCGGCGCGTACGTGGCCCTGACGGACCCAACCCTGGGCCTGCGCACGTTCCCCTTTTTCCGCGACGGCGCGGTCGCCAACGGATCGCATCAGCCCAAAAGCCCGGCCTTCAGGCTGATCGAGTCCGTGATCCGGAGCGATCAGCCCCAGGATCTGCGCGACAATCCGCCGGCCACGGCCGGGAAACCCGCCATCGCGGCCCGCTGGATTGGCGTGCCCATCCACGGCGCGGGACAGATTCTCGGAGCCCTGGCCGTGTGGATCGAGGACACCCTGGCTCTGCTGCTGGACGAGAGCGGGTCCCTGCTGGCCGCCATCGCGGATCACCTGGGCCAGGCCGTCACCCACGCGAAGACCGCCAAGGCTCTGCGCGACAGCGAGAAAAAATACCGCTCCATCTTCGAAAACGCGACCGAGGGCATCTTTCAGATTTCCCTGGACCACGACCTGCTCAGCGCCAATCCGGCCATGGCCCAGATTCTTGGCTTCGCCGACGTGGACGCGCTCATGGCCACCGCGGCCGGCTTCCTGCAACGCCTGCTCCCGCCCAAGGAGCGCGTCGTCCTCCTGGACCGTCTGTTGGCCGCGGGGGCCGTCCACGACTTCGTCTTCGCCACGGCCAAGCAGGACGGGACCACGGCCTGGATTTCCGCCAACATCCGCGCCGTGCGCACGGCCAAGGGCGGCATCGAGCTGCTCGAAGGCTCCCTGGAGGACATCAGCGAACGCCGGGCCATGGAACATGACCTGGACGTGCAGAAAAAACTCTTCCGCCAGCTCTTCGACAATTCCCCCCAGCCCATCCTGCTGCTGGGGCCAAGCGGCATGCCGCTGGACCTGAACCCGAGCTTCACCCACCTCTTCGGGCTGACCCTCGACGACCAGCAAAGCCTGTTCGACATCCTGCTGCCCCCGGACAGCCTGGAGGAAAACTACGCCTTCCTGGCCTCGATCCTGGCCGGGCGCTCCGAGGTCCGGGAAACGTGGCGCGTCGCGAAAAATGGTCGCGCCATCCCGGTCTCCATCCTGGGCTATCCGTACACGGTGGACGATAAAATCGCGGGCGCGTTCCTGGTCTTCGCCGACATTTCCGAGCGCAAGGATTACGAGGAGCGCCTGACCCAGCAGGCCCTGCGCGACACCTTGACCGGTCTGGCCAACCGGACCCTGTTCATGGACCGCCTGACCCTGGCCATGGAGCGGCAAAAACGCAAACTCGGCTATCGCTTCGCGGCCCTGATGATCGACCTCGACGGGTTCAAGCGGATCAACGACACCCTCGGACATCAGGCCGGGGATCAGCTCCTGCAGGAAATTTCGAGCAGGCTGAACGCCTGCCTGCGCTCCATGGACACCGTGGCCCGCCTGGGCGGAGATGAATTCGCGGTCCTGCTGGAGGATTTCCGGACCAACCGCGAGGCCATCGTCATCGTCCGCCGCATCTTGAACGACATCCGCCAGCCCATGCGCCTCCTGGGGCGAGAGGTCGCGGTCAGCGCCTCCGTCGGAGTGGTCCTGAACACGGCCCCCTACGATTCGCCCAACGAACTGGTGCGGGACGCGGACATCAGCATGTACCGCTCCAAGGAGCGCGGCAAGAACCAGTTCAAGGTCTTCAGCAAGAGCATGTACGACGAGGTCGTGCGGACCGTGCAGCGCGAGCACGACCTGCGCGACGCCCTGGCCAACAACGAACTGGAACTCTACTACCAGCCGATCTATTCCGTGCCCAACCGAGTCCTGCGCGGGTTCGAGGCCTTGGTCCGCTGGAACCATCCCCGGGAAGGCCTGCTCCTGCCGGGCGCGTTCATGGACATTCTCGCGGCCGCGGGACTGGAAGCGGATCTCGGCCGCTGGACCCTGCGCCACGGCTGCCAGACCCTGGGCATGTGGAAGCGGCACTTTCCCCAGCTCGACATCAGCCTGTCCCTCAACCTCTCGCCCAAGGATCTGACCCAGCCCGGTCTGGTCACGTCCGTGTCCGAGCTGCTGCGGGCCGAGGAGGTCGACACGCTCCGCCTGAAGCTCGAAGTCACGGAAACGGCGGTCATGGACGACCCGAAACAGGCCATCGCCAAACTGAAGCGCCTCAAGACCCTGGGCATCCAGATCGCCATGGACGATTTCGGCACGGGCTATTCCTCCCTATCCTACTTGCAGCGCCTGCCCATCGACATCCTCAAGATCGACCGGGCCTTCATCTCAACCATGCTCGAAAACCCGAGCAACCTGGAAATCGTGCGCGCCATCCTCGGCCTGGGCAAGATCCTGCAGAAACGCTGCGTGGCCGAAGGCGTGGAAACCGAGGCCCAGCTCCAGGCCCTGACCGAACTCGGCTGCGATTTCTGCCAGGGTTTTCTCCTCGGCCGGCCCATGCCCCTGGGGGCGGTCCTGTCCATGCTCGCGACCCTGGCCCTGGAGCGGCGCGGCGACGGCCCGGAGTCCAAGCGGGCATGACCAGGCGTCCCCCGGCTCCCGTCCACCTGTCCCCCTTCCGGACCTACCGCGCCGCCCAGCGGCCGGACCTGCTCTCGTACCAGCTCGTCATCGAGGAAACCGACCTCTGGATCGCGGCCGCGAGCGACCTGTCCACGCCCATGGCCGACGCGGTGCGCGAGCTGCGCGGCCAGATCAAGACCCACGCCGCCATCCACCCAGAATTCCTGACCTCCCTCGCGCCCCTGGAGGCGGACCCACGCGCCCCGGACATCATCCAGCGCATGTGTCGGGCCACGGCCCTGTTCGACGTCGGCCCCATGGCCGCCGTGGCCGGAACCATCGCCCAGATGGTTGCCGAGCGGTTTGTCGCCCTGTCCCCGGACCTGCTCGTGGAGAACGGCGGGGACACCTACCTTTGTTCCACGCAAGACCGCCACATCGGCATCCTGAGCATACCGGACCAGGACATGCGCCTGTGCGTGCCCGTGGCGGCGGCGGAATTCCCCTGCTCCTTCTGCGCGTCCTCGGCCAAAATCGGGCATTCGCTCAGCTTCGGCAACGCCGACCTGGTCGTGACCCGCTCCCGCGACGCCGCCCTGGCCGACGCGGCGGCCACGGCCCTGGCCAACCGCCTCAAGGGCGCGGCCGACATGGACGCGGTCCTGGACCTGGCCCGGAGCTGGGAACCCATCGGCCTGGACGGCGTCTTCGCCCAGTGCGCGGGGCAAATCGGGGTCTGGGGCAGGATGGAGTTGGCGGTGTTGTGAACAACCCGCGCCGTGATCACGTTTTCCACGCCCCGCGTGCCCAACTTGCCCGCCCTTTCCACTCTTGAGTACCACTTCCGGACATGACCCGCTCCGGACCGCCCCCCTCACAACTCCGCGATGATTCTGCCCGTGTCCTCGGCCTCGTAGCCGGGCAGGGA
>CAYLNA010000008.1:0-28670 GCA_964384665.1 uncultured Desulfovibrionaceae bacterium
AAGTTTCCGTGCCGATTACTCGAAAAAGTGGGTCAATATTGCATGCTGATTCACATCTTGACCAAGGGGTCCACTATATTTAGCCGTCAAGACAATCCGGGCCACGGCGCTCGCGAGGCGTTGCGCGGCGGCGGTTCTTGATCGAGACGCGCCCACCAAGGAGCTTTTATGACCCCAATTCGACGAATCGTGCTCGGCATTTCCGGCGCCAGCGGCGTGGCGTATGCCGGCGCCCTGGCCAAGGCTCTGCGTTCCATCCCGGATCTGGAGGTGCACGGCGTTATTTCCGATGGCGCGAGGCAGGTATTCCGGCATGAGGTGCAAACGCCAGTCGCGGAGCTTGAGGGCTGCTTCCACTATCTGCACGATCCAGCCAACATTGCGGCACCTCCGGCCAGCGGGTCTTGGGCGCACCAGGGCATGATCGTCTGCCCCTGTTCCATGGCCAGCCTGGCCGCCATCGCCAACGGGGTGGGCGCGAACCTTTTGCATCGAGCCGCCGACGTGACCTTGAAGGAACGTCGGCCCCTCATTCTCGTTCCGCGCGAAACGCCGCTCAGCGAAATCCATCTGAAGAACATGCTCCGCGCCCATCGGGCCGGGGCCATCATCATGCCCCCCTGTCCGGGGTTCTATCACCGTCCGGACAGCATCGACGCCCTGGTCGCCCAGTTCGTGGGCCGCATCCTGGAGCAGCTGGGTCTGCCCCATGACCTCTATACGCGCTGGGGGTAAAAGAGTTGCCCGCCGGAACGCTTGATGATAGCCGCTGTGGGCTATGTTCGATATCAGCCAGACCATCCATCATTTTTCCATCATCGCCCTGCCCTTTTTTTTGGGCATCACCTGTCATGAAGTCGCCCACGGCTATGTCTCGTATCTGCTGGGCGACCCCACAGCCAAGCAGGCCGGGCGCTTGACCCTCAACCCCCTGAAACACCTGGACCCCATCGGCACCCTGACCCTGCTTGTGACCCAACTCATCGGCTGGGCCAAGCCCGTGCCAATCAATCCGGCCTATTACAAGGATTACCGGCGCGGCATCCTGTATGTATCCCTGGCTGGTCCCATGGCCAATTTCGTGGTCATGCTTTTCTTCGTGCTTCTCCTGAAAATCCTCATCGCCGTGACGCACAGTCCGGCGTCGGCTTCGTTTGAATACATCCTGCGACCCTTGATCAACATCGCCGTGGCCGGGGTCTTCATCAACGCCGTGCTCGGCGGGTTCAACCTGCTGCCCATCCCGCCCCTGGACGGCAGCAAAATCCTGGCCTGCCTGCTGCCCGGCCGTCTAGCCGCGCGCTTCATGCGCCTTGAACGGTACGGATTCGTCATCCTGCTCCTGCTGGCCGTGACGGGCGGGTTGGGCCTGATCCTGTCGCCGATTTCCGCCTTTGTCCAAAACATGCTCATCAAACCCCTGCTATAGGTTCGCGCCATGAAAAAAATGACCGTTCTGACCGGAATCACCACCACCGGCACTCCGCACCTGGGCAATTATGTCGGGGCCATCCGTCCGGCCATCGAGGCCAGCCGCGACGCCAATGTTAATTCCTACTATTTTCTGGCGGACTTTCACGCCCTGATCAAATGCCACGACCCGGCCCGCGTGCACCAGTCCGGTCTGGAGGTGGCCGCGACCTGGCTGGCCCTGGGGTTGGACACGGACAAGAGCACATTTTACCGCCAATCGGACATTCCGGAGATCACCGAATTGACCTGGATTCTGACCTGCATGACGGCCAAGGGCCTCATGAACCGCGCTCACGCCTACAAGGCTGCTGTCCAGGCCAATGAAGAGGAAAAGAGCGCCGATCCGGACAAGGGCATCACCATGGGCCTCTATTCCTATCCCATCCTCATGGCCGCCGACATCCTCATGTTCAACGCCAACACCGTCCCCGTGGGTCGGGACCAAATCCAGCATCTGGAAATGACCCGCGACATCGCCCAGCGCTTCAACCACCATTTCGGCGAGCACTTCGTCCTGCCCGAAGCCCGCGTCGACGAATCCACGGCCGTGCTGACCGGCCTGGACGGGCGCAAGATGAGCAAGAGCTACAACAACTATATCCCGCTCTTTCTGCCGGAAAAGAACCTGCGCAAGATGATCATGAAGATTGTGACCAATTCCCAGGCCCCGGAAGAGCCCAAGGAAACCGAGGGCTGCGCCTTGTTCGACATGTACCGGGCCTTCGCCACGCCGGAGCAAGTAACCGAAATGCGCGCCAAGTTCGCCGAGGGCATCGGCTGGGGCTATGTGAAGCAGGACCTGTTCGAGGTCGTCAACGCCCAGATCGGCGAAGCCCGCGAGAAATACAACGCGCTCATCCAAAACCCGGCCTACATCGAAAAGGTGCTCAAGGAAGGGGCGGAGAAAGCCCGCGCCCACAGCCGCCCGTTCCTGGACAAAATCCGCCAAGCCGTTGGCATCGCGCCGCTGGGATAAATCGAGACTGGTCTTTGGGGGGCTCTTTGTGTAGGGATGACTCACTCAACCTGAAGATGGAGGACGTGCATGGGCGCCGCTAAAAAAATCGTGCAATTGGAACGGAAAGGCAAAAAGGTCGAGCTGACCGAAATCGTCAAGGAGCCAGCCCCGGTCATCGACCTCGCGGATCTGGCCAAAACCCTGACGTGGCCCGAACGCATGACCGACGAACAGGTGGAGGCCGCGCTGTCCTCCCGCCCTGTCCACTCCGAGGACGCGGCCGAGACTCCGGACATGGGCGTCGCCACGGCGCCGGCCGGCGCCCGCCGCGACATGAGCAAAATCGCGCTCTTCGCGTCCCTGGCCGCCGTCATCCTTCTGCTCGGCTTTTATTTCCACCTCAATCAGAACATCAAGGATCTGACCCAGCAGGTGCGGGACCTGAGCCTGATCAAGACGGCTGTCTCCAGTCTGGACACCAAGATGACCACCATGGAATCCAAGGTCGCCGACCTGGAAACCCTGCCCGCCAAGACCAGGGCCGCGCTGATGAGTTCCATCCTGCAAGAGATGACGCAAAAGACCTCGTACATGTCGACCCAGCTCGAATCCCAGGAACAGCAAGACAAACTCATGAAAGCCAAGGAACTGATCCAACAAGTCCAGACCGAACTGAACACCAAATGACGCACGGCCCGGGCAACCGGGCTTTTTCTTGCCGCCCAGGCTGGTCTTGTCCCCGCCCCCACGTTTCACGACAGTCCATTCCGTCATATATCCCAAGGATCGCCATGCACACGCACACCGCCAACCCCCTGCTCGACTGGGAAACCCATCCCGATTTTTCCGCCATCACTCCGGCCCACGTCCTGCCGGCCATGCGCGCGGCGCTGGCGGCGAGCACGCGCGACCTCGAAGCCCTGGAGGCCTCGCGGCCCGCGACTTGGCACGCCCTGCTCGCCCCCCTGGAACAACTTTCGGACCGGGTCTTCCGGACCTGGGGGCTGGTCACGCACCTCCACAATGTCAAAAACAGCCCGGAGCTGCGCGCGGCCTACACCGAGGCCCAGCCCGAGGTCGTCGCCTTCGCCAACCGCCTGGGACAAAGCCGACCGGTCTTCGAAGCTCTCACGGTCCTGCGCCAAAGCGACGAGTTTCCGACATTCAGCCTGGCCTTGCAACGGACCATCACCGTCCTTATCCGCGACGCCGAATTGCAGGGCGTGGGACTTGACGCGGACAAACGCGAGCGGTTCAACCAGATCAGCCAGGAATTGGCCGAACTGAGCACGCGCTTCACCAACAATGTTCTCGACAGCACCCAGGCCCATGCCCTGACCCTGACCGACCGGGCCGAGGTCGACGGGCTGCCCGAGGAATCCCTGCGCCTGGCGGCGGCCATGGCCGTGACGCGCGGCAACCCAGGGGCCACGGCCGAATCCGGGCCCTGGGCCATCACCCTGGACGCGCCCTCGTTTTTGTCCTTCATGCAGCACGCCACCCGGCGCGACCTGCGCGAAGCCGTCCACAAGGCCTACATCACCCGCGCCTCGCACGGCGCGCAGAACAATCTGCCCCTCATCCGCCGCATTCTCGTCCTGCGCCGGGATCTGGCCCGCCTCCTCGGCTTTGATCGCTTCGCGGACCTGAGCCTGGCCCGCAAGATGGCCCAGAACGTGGGCAGCGTCGAACGGCTGCTGGCCCGAATCCAGGACGCGGCCACGGACCCCGGCCTGAACGACCTGATCGAGTTGAGCGACTTGGCCAAGGCGCGCGGGCAGGCCGAGGAGATCCAGCCCTGGGACGTCATGTTCTGGGCCGAGCGGCTGAAGGAAGAACGCTTTGGCCTGCGCGACGAGCTGGTCCGCCCGTATTTCCCGCTCCCGGCCATTCTGGGCGGCCTCTTCGGCCTGATTCGGGAACTGTTCGACGTCACCATCGAGCAGGCCGAACAGCCGGTCTGGAGCCCGGACGTGCGCTACCATCACGTGCGTGGGGCCGACGGCCGGATCATCGCCGGCTTTTATCTGGATCCCTTCGCCCGGCCCGAGGAAAAACGCGCCGGGGCCTGGATGGACGAGCTGACCGGCCGCAGCGCGGCTTGCGCCGCCCTCGGCCAGGACGACCGTCTGCCCGTGGCCTATATCAACTGCAACCAACGCCCGCCCCTGAACGATGCGCCGTCCTTGATGAGCTTCCAGGAAGTGACCACTCTCTTCCATGAATTCGGCCATGCCTTGCAGCACATGCTGACCACCGCGCGGCACGGCTTCGTGGCCGGGATCAACAATATCGAATGGGACGCCGTGGAACTGCCCAGCCAGTTCATGGAAAACTGGTGTCATCACCGCCAGACCCTGACCACGCTGGCCCGACACTATCAAACCGACGAGCCCTTGCCCGAAGAAATGGTCGACACCCTGCTGCAAGCGCGCACCTTCCGGGCCGGTTCGGCCGCGTTGCGCCAAATCGCCTTCGCCCAGACCGATCTCGCCCTGCACACCGCCCCGAACCCGGAGGAGCTGGACCCTATCGAGGTCGCCCAGCGCATCGCCCGCGACACCCTGCCCCTGGCCCCCTTGGAAGAGGACCGCTTTCTGTGCTCCTTCTCGCACATCTTCGCCGGAGGTTACGCGGCCGGATACTACAGTTATAAATGGGCCGAGGTCTTGAGCGCCGACGCCTTCGCGGCCTTCGCGGAGGCGGGTCTGGACAACGCCGACGCGCGCCGGGCCCTGGGCCGCCGCTTCCGGAACACGGTCCTGGCCCTGGGCGGAGGCCGCGCGCCCATGGACGTGTTCCGCCTCTTTCGCGGCCGCGAGCCCGATCCCACGGCCCTGCTGCGGCAGGAAGGCTTGCTGCCCGCCGGCGAGGCTTCCTGATGTCCATCCAATGGTTTCCCGGCCACATGCACCGGGCCCGCAAACAGATCGCGACCCTCATGGCCAAGGTCGACGTGGTCATCGAGGTTTTGGACGCCCGCCTGCCCGGATACAGCGAAAACCCCATGCTGCGGGAACTGCGCGGGGCCCGGCCCTGCCTGAAGCTGCTCAACAAGAGCGACTTGGCCGATCCGGACGTGACCACGGCCTGGAAGGAGTATTTCCAGCGCGAATCCGGCATCGTGCCCCTGGAGATCATGGCCACCAATCCCAAGGACGCGCGCCGCGTCATCGCGCTTCTGCCCAAGATGGGGCCCAAGCGGAATCTGATCATGCAGCCCCTCAACTGTCTCATCCTGGGCATCCCCAATGTCGGAAAGTCCACGCTCATGAACACCCTCGTCGGGCGCAAGGTGGCCCGGGCCGCCAATCAGGCGGCCATCACGACCAAACAGAAACGCGTGCACCTGAGCGACGAGATCACCCTGTACGACACGCCCGGCGTGCTCTGGCCCAAGATCGAGGACGAACAGGCCTCCTTCATGCTCGCCGGCAGCGGAGCCGTGCGCGAAACGGCCATGGACAACGCCGAGGTCGCTGCGCGAGTTGGCAACTATCTGCTGCGGGAATACCCGGCCTTGCTTCAAGCTCGCTACAAGCTGACCGAGCTGCCGGACAATGGCGCGAGTCTGCTGGTGGAGGTCGGAAAAAAACGCGGCTGCCTGGTCAAGGGCGGCGAGGTCGATGTGGACAAGGCGGCGGGAATTCTGCTTAATGAATTGCGGGCCGGACAGCTCGGCCGCATCAGCCTGGAAAAACCGCCCGTGACGCCAGCGGCGCGCGAGGTCCGGAGCAAGGGAGACCAGCCATGACCCCGAACAAACGCAAATGGGCCCGGGAAGACGTGACCGTGCCGTGTCTGATCGGATACCTCGAGGACAACCGCAATCCATCCCGAGGCTGCGTGCTGAACCTGAGCCAGGGCGGCATCATGCTCTCAACCGAGGAGGGTTTTGTCCCAAACCAGCGGGTGGCCATCACCCTGGACCAGGACTACGACGCCCTGCTCTTCGAATTCGCCGATATCCTGACCGGCGTGGTCCGCTGGAGCCAAGCCATCCCGGACAACTCCCGCTATCCCTATCAGGTCGGCGTGTCTTTCGACCAGGAACTCCCCCACCGCCTCCATCTGACCGAGCAATAGCCGCCCTCCCGGCGCGCGCTCGGAGCCGATCGCGCGCCGCTCGACACACCAAAAATCGCCACGAGACAAACCCGACCGGGCTCGGACCGCCATCGCGCGCGAAAAGCACTTGCGCGATGAATCCAAGAGCCCGTATGACCATCAAAGACCGGCAATCACGAGGCGCACGGGGCGAAGGCCCAGGCGCCAGATGAAAAATCGCGACCCCAGGGGCAAGGATACATCGGCATGCCACACTCGTTCTTGAGTCTCCTCCAGAACATCTCCTTTCTGCTCGCCGCGGCCTTGCTCTTCGATATCTTCGCCCGGCGCTGGCGGTTCCACAAAACGCCGCTCTCCGAGATCAGCGTCGGGTTCATGCTCGGATGCATCGGCATCGCCGTCATGCTCACCCCCTGGTCACTGGGCGAAGGCCTGATTTTCGACACCAGATCCGTGCTCCTTGGTCTCTCGGGACTCTTTTTCGGAACCCTGCCAGCCCTCGTCACCATCACCATGACCGCCGCCCTGCGTCTGCACCAAGGCGGACAAGGGATGTGGACCGGAGTCGCCGTCATCATCGCGTCCGGAGCCATTGGCGCCGCCTGGCGCGCCTCCCGGCAATCAGCCGTGAGGCGCATGACCTTCGCCGAACTCTTTCTGTGCGGGCTGACGATCCATGCCGTCATGCTTCTGCTCATGCTGACCCTGCCCTGGGAAACCGCCCTGCGCGTGCTCTCCGCCATCACCCTGCCCGTCCTGGCCATCCACCCCCTGGGCATGGCGCTGATGGGCAGCCTCCTGGTCAACCGCGTGCGGCGCGAAAGCGCCATCGAGGACCTGCGCGCGAGCGAGGAAAAATACCAGACCCTGTTCTCGACCGTGCTCGATCCCATTCTGGTCGTGGACCGCCCCAGCGGGTGCATCGTCGATTGCAACACCGCCGCCGAAACCTATTTTGGCCGCCCCCGCGAACAGCTCCTCGGCCTGCGCCAAAACGCCCTGCGCCCCCCGATGGATGGAGCGGAAGCTCCGCCCCTGCTCCACAAACCCGGACTGACCGAGAATCAGCCCTGCCTGTGCGCGGACGGCGCGATCCGGTTGGCCCAAGTCCAGGCCAGCCGGTTTTCCGTGCGCGACACCGATTTTCTGGTCGGCGTGTTCCGGGACATGACCGAGCGCATCCAAACCGAGGCCGCCCTTCGACACAGCGAGGAACGCCACCGAGCCTACGTCGACAACGCGCCCTGCGGCATCTTCATCGCGACCAGCGCGGGCCGCTTCGTCGACGTCAATCCCGAGGCCTGCGTCATGAGCGGCTACACCCGGGACGAATTGCTGGCCATGGCCGTCCCCGACCTCCTTCCGCCGGAGAGCAAGGCCTCCAGCGCGTTCCACGTCAACCGTCTCCTGATCGCGGGCCGGGTCGGGGGGGAAGTGCGAGGCCTGCGCAAGGACGGCTCCCGCCGCTGGTGGAGCGTTTCGGCGACCCGAATGCCCGGCGACCTGCTGTTCGGCTTTGTCACCGACAGCACCGAGCGCCGCGAGCGCGACGAGGCCCGCCACATTTTTCTGGAACTGCTCGAAAACGCCGAGGACATTGTTGTCTTCAAGGACCCGGAACTGCGCTACGTCATGGTCAATCGGGCCTACACCACCCTTACCGGCCATGCCCCGCGCGACGTCATCGGCCGGACCGACCGCGAGGTCTTCGCCGGACTGTCCAGCCCGGCCCAGATCGAGGCCTACATCGACAACGACCGCGCGGCCCTGGCCCTGCCCCGAGGACAAAGCCTGACCGTCGAGGAAGGAACCCTGGCCCCGGACGGCGCGGTCCGGACCTTCCTGACCCGAAAATTCCCGATCTACGCGGCGGACGGCCGCCTGCTGGGCGCCGGGACCATGACCTCCGAAATCACGGTCCGCAAACGCATGGAAGAAGCCCTGCGCCAGAGCGAGGAGCGCTTCGCCCTGGTCCTGGAAGCGACCAACGACGGGCTGTGGGACTGGAATCTGGCCACCGGCGAAGTCTATTTCAGCCCGCACTACTACACCATGCTCGGTTACGAGCCGGGCGAATTCGCCCCGGGTTACGCCGCGTGGCGGGACCTGCTGCATCCCGAGGATCGGGACGATGTCGAGCGCCGCATCTCCGAGCACATCGAAAAAGCCTCGCCCTTCGAGATTGAATTCCGGATGCGGACCAAGAGCGGACGCTGGATGTGGATCATGGGGCGGGGCCGGGTCGTCGCTTTCGACGCGACCGGACGGGCCGCGCGCATGGTCGGGACCCACGTCGATCAGACCGAACGGCGACGAGACAAGGAACAGATCCTACGGGCCAAGGAAGAGGCTGAAATCGCCAACAAGGCAAAATCCGAATTCCTGGCCAACATGAGCCACGAAATCCGCACGCCCCTGAACGGAATCATGGGCATGCTGCAGCTCCTGCAATTGACCGAGCTGAACGAGGAGCAGACAGAATACAGCGATTTGGCCATCCAATCGACCATGCGCCTCAACCGCCTGCTCTCGGACATCCTGGACATCTCGCGCATCGAAGCCGGCAAGATGAAGATCCTGGCCGAGCCTTTTGTCCTGCGGGAATCCATCCAGCAGGCCGTGGAGTTGCTGCGGCCCGTGGCCATGCAGTCCGGGGTGGAGCTGCGCTGGCACATCGACCCTGGCGTGCCTCCGGAAGTGCGCGGCGACGCGACCCGGGTGCAGCAGGTGCTCATCAACCTCATCGGCAACGCCCTCAAGTTCACGACTGCGGGCAGCGTCAACGTCGAGGCCTATCCCCTGCGCCCCCGGCGGGCGGACCAAGTCCGGGTCTTTTTCTCGATCACGGACACGGGCTGCGGCATTTCCGAGGAAGCCCTGGGCCGTCTCTTCCAACCCTTCACCCAGGTCGACCAGGGCTACACCAAATCCTACCAGGGGGCGGGCCTGGGCCTGTCCATCTGCAAGCGCCTGATCGACCTCATGGGCGGGAGCATCGTGGTGGAAAGCGAACTTGGAGCCGGCACGACCTTCTCCTTCTGCATCACCTTCGGCCTGGTCGCGGGCATCATCTCCGACCATCCGGCCCCGGCCGGACCGCCGACACCGCGCCCCAGCCTGCGCCTGCTCCTGGCCGAGGACGACGAGATGAGCCTCATGATCGGCAAACAACTGCTGGAAAAAACCGGCTACACCGTGGACACGGCCCGGGACGGCCAGGAGGTTCTGGAATGCCTGGCCGCGCGGCGGATCGATCTGGTCCTGATGGACATCCAGATGCCGGTCATGGACGGCGTCGAGGCCACGGCCCGCATCCGCCGGGGCGAGGCCGGAGCCGAGAACGCCGCCATCCCCATCATCGCCCTGACCGCCTACGCCATGGCCGGAGACCGTGAAAAACTCCTCGCCTCGGGCATGGACGGCTATGTCGCCAAGCCCGTCAACGTGCGGGACCTTCACGCCGTCATCGACGCAGCCCTGAACAAATAGCCCGTCAGCCCGCGCCGTCCGCCGCCTCGGCCGGGACGCGCTCGAGCAGGTCGCCCTTGAGCATCCACATCACCGTGCCCCGCATCCGATCCCGGGACGCAGGCTCGGCCTTGGCCAGAAGCGCGCCCCAGGCCAGACCGTGGCGGGTCCAGACCAGGACCGCCCGCATCAGATCCAAGTCGATGCGGTCCGCGATGCCGGCATGGACCACGGGAAAATCCCGGCCGCGCAGCACGGCCTGGCCCAAGGCCGAGCAGCGCAGCGTGTCCCCGGCGGCGAGCCGCGCCGAGGGATGGCCCGCGAACAAACGCGAATAATCCAGGGCCAGGGGATGACGCCAGTCCGGAACTGCCGGGACGTCCCGCGCCCACAGCTCGTCCCACAAAGCCAGATACCGAGCGATGATCCCGGACCAGTCAAAACCGCGCGCGTGAACGCGGGCGGCCGCGCCCATCTCCGCGCGGCGCTCCGGCATGAGCAGGTCCGCGATCCGTCGCGCCAGCGCGTCCACGTCCACGGCCACGTCCTGGGCCAGCCAAAGGTGATAGGCGGTGTCGTATAGCAGCGGGGCCATGAGGCTGGTCATCTCGTCCGCGCCGCTGTCCACGGTGGGGATCAAAAAGCCGGTCCGACCGTCGCGAACAAGGTCGCGGTAGCCGTCATAATCCGAGGCGATGACCGGCGTTCCGGACGCCTGAGCTTCGAGCAGGGTCAGGCCAAAGGTTTCCTGCGGGTTGTCGGCCAGGGACAGGACCACGTCGGCCCGCCGCAGCAGGGCTTTCTTGGTCTCGTCGGCGGGATCGGGGCGAACCACGAGGCGCAGGCCGATGTTGGCGGCGAGGTTGGCCAGGGTTCCGGGCAAACCCTGGCTTTCCCCGCTGCTCCCGGCCAGGACAAGGCGGACCGAGGACAGATCCACTCCCTGTCCGGCCAGGCGCTGAAAGGCGCGCAGGACCGGCGCCAAATCCATCTTCGAATAGGGACTGATCCGTCCCAGGACCAAAAAAACCGTGTCCGACGCCGCCAATCCGAGGGGCGCGTCCGGAGCTGATTCAAATTCCCGACACCACACCCCCAGAGGCACGCGGGCCACCGTGGGCAGATTGGCGCCGGGCATGGCCGCCGCCAACTGGGCCAGCTCCGTCCGCACCACCGCTTCCCCGGCCCGGGACGTGGCCACGATGCAGTCACGATTGGTGGCTCCGGGCCAGACATGCTGGGCAAAGGCCGAACCGAAGCGGGCATAGGACAGGGAATGGGTCACGCCGGTAATGGGAAAAATGGACCGGGCCACGCGGTTGCGCAGGGCGGCCAGCCAACCGGGCGTCGTCAGGCAATCGGACAGGTGAAAACAATGATAATCGGCGGTGGCCAGCCGTTCGGGCAAGGCGACGCGGGGCAGAACCCGGACCTTGGGCAGGACGGATGAGCGACAGGCCGCGATCCGCTCCATCAGCGCGGTCCCGGAAGCGGCGTCGGACAGAAAAAAATGATAGGTGTCAAAGGGATCGGCCGCAAGCAAGGCGCGCAGGAAACCCGCGTTGGCCACCCTGCGCCCGATGACCGGCCCGGCCTCGAAAAATGGGTCCAAGCTGCCCCAAATCCGCGCGTCTCGCGTGTCCGTCATGCCGTCTCGCTACGCAATATCCGCGCCCTCGTCCACGCGCCAGCCCAGACGCGGCAAGCTCTTCCCAGTTGGCGCGGTTCTTGCCCTACCGAGGCCAGGATGTCATTTTTTTGCATGCTTGGAGGAATCCGCATGGAATCGCACAGCACCACCTGCCTCGGGCTGGACCTGCCCGCCCCTGTCGCCGACCAGATCGCGACCCACCTTCCCTTGGGCCACGACTTTCAAAACCGTTCGGTCAGGGCCGCCATCGACATGCTCGACACTGCGTCCGGCCGCACGATCCAAGGCTTGGTCCTGGTCGCGCTCTCGACGTGGGAAGCCCTGGATCAAAATACCCGCGACCATCTGGCCATCCCGCGCTCCTGGCAATTCGTGCTGGTCATTGATCAGCCCGGGGCCAGCGCCCTGGACCATCTGGCCCGGGGGCACTTCCTGACGGTGCTGACCTGCCCGGTGGACCCGGAAAAAATTACCCGGGTCCTGGCCCAGGCGGAAGAAGTGACCGCCCTCTACCATGACATCTTCATGATGGCGAAGGAGATCAGCCTGGAACGCGAACTCCTGGCCCGCAAGAACGAGCAGCTGAGCTTTCTGAACCGTCTGCTGACCACGGCCAGCCAATCCCTGGACCCGGTGGACATCATCTCGACCTGCGCCACGGACCTCAATCTGCTACTGGAGGTCAAGAGCCTGTTCGGCATCTGCTGGGATCAGGACGCGGAGCAGGTTCACGCCGAAATATTTCTGCCCGGCGACCTGTCCAAGGACTGCCAGGAACAGTGGGTCAGCCACCTACTGAGCGTGGCCAAGCGCTATACCGAGATCGACGTGCGGGGCTACCAGGTGTCCTACCTGGCCACCGCTCAAGGGGCCGTGTCCCCGGAATTCGCCCAACTCATCACCCAGCCTCTCCTGCGCGGGGACACGACCTTCGGCGCCCTGGTCATCTGTTCCGAGGAAGCGCAGACCCTGGGCCAGGACCGGGTCCAGACCCTGAACGCGGCCGCCAGCCATCTCTCCTTGGCCATCCGCAACGGTCTGGAATACAACAAGCTCAAGGCCAAGGCCGACCACGACGGCCTGACCCGCATCTCCAATCGTCAGCATTTTGACATGCGCCTGCGCGAGGAAATGAAGCGGCATCAGCGCCACCACCAGGAACTGAGCCTGCTCATGCTGGACCTGGACTTCTTCAAGTCCGTCAACGACACCTACGGCCATTTGGCCGGGGACATGGTCCTGCGCGAGGTCGGCAAGATCCTGCGGCAGACCCTGCGCGAATCCGATTTTCCGGCCCGCTACGGCGGAGAGGAATTCGTCATCATCCTGCCCCAGACCCGCGAGGAGCAGGCCTGGCTGCTGGCCGAACGCATCCGCAAGATCATCGCCCAGACGGTCTTCCGCTTCCAGAACAAGCGCTTCCGCGTCACGGCCTCCCTGGGCATAGCCGGCCTCAAGCCAGGCGCCCTGACCCCGGCCGAGATGCTCATTCACGAAGCGGATCAAGCCCTGTACCGCGCCAAGACCAACGGCCGGAACATGGTCTGCAGTTCCGCCCTGGAAGACATGGCCTCCGCCAACTGAAATCACGCAGCCGGGGCGATCACCAGCCCCGGCTCCCATCCCACCCGACATGCGCGCCACGCGCCACGGCGGTTCCCGTGACCGGCGTCGACTCCTGATCGCTCTCGATAAAACCGATCAGCCGATCTCTTCGAACCAGGCCAAATGCGACCGAGTCGAGCGGCCAAGTCGCCGCCACCCTTTGCCGCCCAAGGCTCCGAGTCAGGCGGTCTTCAGCGCCAAAACAGCTTCGGTGAAATTTTCAGATCGCGCGCCCTGCGCACCCCACCACAAGGGGGGGGCGTCATCTGCCGTACACATCCTCAAAGCGGACGATGTCGTCCTCGCCGAGATAAGCCCCGACCTGGACCTCGATCAGTTCCAGGGGAATCTTGCCCGGATTGGCGAGGCGATGCACGGCCCCGAGGGGCAGATACACGGACTCGTTCTCGCGGAGCAGGATCTCCTCGCCGTCGCGAGTGACCACGGCCGTACCCCGGACCACCACCCAATGCTCGGCGCGGTGGAAATGTTTCTGCAGAGACAAAACCTGACCCGGAGTCACGGAAATGCGCTTGACCTGGTAGCGCGCGCCGTCGCCAATGGACTCGTAGTGGCCCCAAGGCCGGAAGACCTTTTTGTGGGACACGCTCTCGATCCGCTGCTCGGCCTTGAGCTTGTCGACCAGCTTCTTCACATCCTGAACCCGGTCGCGGGGTGAGATAAGCACGGCGTCGGAAGTCTCGACCACAATGTGGTTCTCCAGGCCCACGGCCGCCACAAGACGGGTTTCGGCATGAAGATAGGAGTCGTGCACGTCGCACAGCAGCACGTCGCCGCGGGTCACGTTCCCGCACGCGTCCTTGGCCCCGGCCTGCCACAGGGCGTCCCAGGAGCCCAGGTCATTCCAGCCCGCGTCCAGGGGAACCATGGCCCCCCGCTGCGTCTGTTCCATGACCGCGTAGTCGATGGAATTTTCCGGGCAAGCGGCGAAGGCCGAGGCATCCAGACGCAGAAAATCCAAATCGGCCACGGATTGGGCCACGGCCAGACGGCAGGCGCGCGCGATGTCCGGGGCCAGGGCGTCCATTTCCGCCAGCACGGCATCGGCCCGGAACAGGAACATGCCGGAATTCCATAAATATTCACCGGAATCGACATAGCCCTTGGCCGTGTCCAGATCCGGTTTTTCCACGAAACGCGCGATGCGCAGGGCCTCCAGCCCCGTGACCGCGTCGCGCATGGACTCGCCCCGGCGGATGTATCCGTAACCAGTTTCCGGCCCCGTGGGCACGATGCCGAAAGTGACCAGCCGCCCCTGCTCGGCGAAACGGACCGCCGCGCGCACGGCGGCGTGGAAGGCGGACTGGTCGCCGATGAGGTGATCGGCCGGCAGGACCAGCAGGCTGGCGTCGGGATTCGCGGCCGCGACCCGGAGCGCGGCCACGGCCACGGCCGGAGCCGTGTTCCGGCCCACGGGCTCCAGGATGATGGCCTCGGGCCGCACGCCGATGGCCCGCAGCTGCTCGGCGACCATGAAGCGATGGTCCTCGTTGCAGATAAGGATCGGCGCGCCGGTGCCTTCCAACCCGTCCAGACGCCGCACGGTGTTCTGGACCAGGGTGAATTCATCGACCAAGGGCAGCAGCTGCTTGGGGTAGAGCTTGCGGGACAAGGGCCACAACCGGGTGCCGGAGCCGCCGGCCAGGATGACGGGAATGATCATGCGCTCCTCCACTGAAGCGGGATGAATGGTAAAATCGCGGCCCTCCGTGGCGGAGCCGAGCCGACGGCCGCGCATGCGAGAACCGGGACCGGCGGCTTTGCTCGCCGGTCCCGGTCGGGGGCCCGGAGGCCGTCAACGCAGCCGGCGATGCGTATCAAGCCTGCATGAAAAACTCCAGATCAAACCATCCCGACCGTTCCAGACTTTCCGCGTGTGAATGTCTTACATAAATCTTGATCTTCCGGATTAAATCCGACAAAAGCGGACTTTCTGCACGGAGTCAGCCATGGCCAACATTCTCATCATCGACGACGACCACGATTTTTCGCGCTCGTTCCAGCGCATCATCGAGCACATGGGGCACCAATGCGCCGTGGCGCCCAATATTTCCAAAGCCTTCGAGCACTGTCGCGAATCAGGATGCGACGTGGTCTTTTTGGACGTCAACCTGCCCGACGGCAATGGCTTGGCCCATGTCCGACAATTCCAGGCCATAAAGAAGCAGCCGGAGGTGGTCATCCTGACCGGCGACGGAAATTCCGACGGCGCGGCCCTGGCCATCGCCAATGGCGCCTGGGATTACATCGGCAAGCCCGTCTCCGTCAGCAACATCAAGCTCCTCCTGCAGCGCACCCTGACCTACCGGGCCTCCAAGGAGACCAACTCCCGGCCCCGGAGCCTGAAGCGCTGCGCCATCATCGGCGAGAGCGCGGCCATCACGACCTGCCTGGACCTCATGGGCACGGCGGCGGCCAGCAAATCCAATGTCATCATCACCGGCGAGACCGGCACCGGCAAGGAACTCTTCGCCCGGGGCATCCACGAGAACAGCGCCACGAGCGGCAAGCTGGTCGTCATCGACTGCACCAACCTGCCCCAGAACCTGGCCGAGAGCATCCTCTTCGGCCACACCAAGGGCTCCTTCACCAGCGCCCACGAAAACAGGGACGGACTCTTCAAGCAGGGCAACAACGGCACGATCTTCCTGGACGAGGTCGCCGAATTGAGCCTGGACCTGCAAAAATCCCTGCTGCGCGTGCTCCAGGAGCGCAAATTCCGCCCCATTGGCGCGGAAAAGGAAATCAGCAGCAATTTCCGGGTCATCGCGGCCACCAACCGCGACCTCCGCGAAATGGTCGCGGCGGGAGCGTTCCGCGGCGATCTCTTCTACCGCTTAAACGGCCACCACCTCCACGTCCCGCCCCTGCGCGAGCGCCAGCAGGACATCGCCCTTCTGACCGCCCACTACGTCTCGAATATCTGCCGCGAATACGGACTGCCGACCAAAAATCTTTCTCCCGATTTCCAGGACGCCCTGCGCGCCTATGAGTGGCCGGGCAACGTGCGCGAGTTCATCAACGCCATGTATGTGGCCGTCGATAATTCCATGGACGAGGACACCCTCTACAGTCAGCACCTGTCCGTCGATATCCGCATCGGGGCGGCCAAGAATTCCTTCCGGCGCAACCCGGACCTGGTCCAGCCCCAGATTCTGGCCCCCGCCATCGTCCCGGCCGAACACGACGCCACCCTTGAATTCGACGAAAACCTGCCCGCGCTGCGCGAAATCCGCGAAGACGTCGTCACCCGCCTGGAACAAAAATATCTGAAACAGTTGGTCAAGCTCTGCGGCAACGACGTCGGCGCCGCCTGCGCCCGCTCCGGCCTGTCCCGGGCCAGGCTCTATGAACTTCTCAAGAAGCATTCCATCCGCCTGAAATGAAAAAGGCCGGAGCGTGTCCGGCCTTGTCCCTGATCTCGATCATTCCTTCTCGCGGCGGATGTTGGCGCCGACCGCGGATAGCTTGACCTCCATCTGTTCGTAGCCTCGATCCAAATGGTAGATGCGGCGCACGTCGGTCCGCCCGGTGGCGGCCAGGCCGGCCAGGACCAGGCAGGCGCTGGCGCGTAGATCCGAGGCCATGACCGTGGCCCCCTTCAGCGTGTCCACGCCGCGGACCATGGCGCTTTGTCCGGACAGGGTCACGTTGGCCCCCAGGCGGCAGAGTTCCTGCACGTGCATGAAACGGTTCTCGAAAATCCCCTCGGTGATCACGCCCGCGCCCGCGCTGCAGGCCATGAGGGCCATGATCTGGGCCTGCATGTCCGTCGGAAAACCCGGGTAGGGGCGCGTGGTCACGTCCACGCAGTGGAGGGGGCCGTCGACATAGGCCCGCAGGGAATCACGATCGCCTTCGATGCTCATGCCCATTTCGCGCAATTTGAAGATAGCCGCGTCCAGGGCGTCCACCGGACAATCGATGAGTTCCAGATCGCCCTTGGTGATGCCGGCCGCGACCAGGTAGGTCCCGGCCTCGATGCGGTCGGGCATGACGCGGTAGGAACAGCCGTGCAGGGATTCCACGCCCTGGACCCGGACAACGCTCGTGCCGTGTCCGGAAATGCGCGCCCCGCAGGCGTTCAAAAATTCAGCCAAATCCTGGATTTCCGGCTCGCGGGCCGCGTTTTCCAGCACGGTCTCGCCCTCGGCCAGAGTCGCGGCCATGATCAGATGCTCGGTTCCGCCCACGGTCGGAAAATCAAGCTGGATATGCGCACCGTGCAGGCGGTCGCAGTTGCCGACGATGTCGCCGCTTTCGAGTTCAAAAACCGCGCCCATCTGCTCCAGACCCTTCAGGTGCAGATCCACGGGCCGCGCGCCGATGGCGCAGCCGCCGGGCAGGGCGACCCTGGCCCGCCCCAACCTGGCCAGCAGCGGACCCAGGCAAAGGACCGAGGCGCGCATGGTCCGGACCAAGTCATAGGGCGCTTCCGGCTTCAAATCGCACGATTCAAGGATGACCGCGCCGTCGGCGTGACGGGCCTTACAACCGAGCAATTCCAACAATTTCAGCGTGGTGCCGATGTCGCGCAGATTGGGGACATTGGATAGCCGCACTTCCCCGTCGACGAGGATGGAGGCCAACAAGATGGGGAGGGAGGCGTTTTTGGAACCGCTGACGACGATCCGGCCCTTGAGCGGAACCCCGCCCTCTATGACAAGTTTGTCCATGAATTCTCCTTGAATGCGCGCCCGTGACGAGGGCGCCTCTATGATTTGTGCAGCGCGGCCAGGATGGATTCCGCCTCTCCGGGATAGGTAGTCCGGTCAGCGGAGGGTTCCGTGGGTCGCGACCAAACGTCGGGATTCGGATCGACCCCTTCGCGGGCGATATCCGTCGGACGCGGATCGATCATGATGGGATGCGCGCGCACGTTGTGTTCGGGCACGCTGAAACTGAATTCGATGGGGATGTTGTTGGGGTCAAAGGCATAGACGGAGAGGATGAAACCATGGTCAATCACTTCCGAGGCCCAAAAACCATTGGCTTCGAGCCGGTCCTTCAGTTCCCAGAGTGTTTCCCTGGTTTCCACGCCAAAGGAAATGTGGTCGAAAGCCACCGGCCCGCGCACCGGAACGCCATGATCCTTTTCCGCAACGGGTTGAGCCTGCGGCCATTCGAAAAACGCGATCATGTCCCGGTCGGTGAACTCGAAAAAATAATGACGGTAGCCGGGATGCCCCAGGCCCACCACCATGCGCATGCCCAGCAGATCGCGCCAAAAGCGGATGGTCGCGTCCATGTCCGCCGTGACCATGGCCAGATGATTGATTCCGGTGAAGACGGCCATCGTGCTCCCCATCCCAATAAAAAAAGCAGAACCAGTTCTTATCCGGTTCTGCTGGGGTGTCAAATGGGGTGAGTGACGCGGCTTGAACGCGCGACATCCTGGGCCACAACCAGGTGCTCTGCCTACTGAGCTACACCCACCACGGGAGAAAAAAAAGGGACAGTCGAGCTGTCCCGGATCATCAATGGGGTGAGTGACGCGGCTTGAACGCGCGACATCCTGGGCCACAACCAGGTGCTCTGCCTACTGAGCTACACCCACCATCCGACAGGAGAAGGCATCTACAGAAGCCAGGATCCATGGTCAAGCAAAAAATCACGCATCGAGTTTCGGATCCGGACCTTGACAACCGAACATGGCCATTTATTTGAACCCAAACAAATTTTTGGAACAAGGAGCATTTTCATGGCCAACGCGACAGAATTCGAATTCAAAACAGAAATCAAACAACTCCTCGATATCATCACCCATTCTCTCTACACCAGCCGGGAAATCTTCCTGCGCGAACTCGTGTCCAACGCCTCCGACGCCCTGGACAAGCTCCGCTTCGAGCAAGCCCGATCCACGGCCGTCAAGGATCCGGATCAGGAACTGCGCATCGCCATCACCTGCGACGAGGACAACCGCCAGCTCGTCATCGCCGACACCGGCATCGGCATGACCCAGGACGAGATGATCCAGAACATCGGCACCATCGCCCACTCCGGCTCGGCCGAGTTCATCCGCCAGGCCATGGCCGACAAGGAGAACTCCTCCAACATCATCGGCCGCTTCGGCGTGGGCTTCTATTCGGTCTTCATGGTCGCGGACAAGGTCACCATCCGCACCCGCTCCTTCCGGCCCGAGGCCAAGGCCGTGGAATGGGTGTCCGATGGCCTGGGCGCCTACACCATCACCGAGCTGGACGAGGACCTGCCGCGCGGCACGACCCTGACCGTGCATCTCAAGGAAGAAGGCAAGGAATTCGCCGAGAAGCACCGCATCACGTCGATCATTAAAAAGCACTCCAACTTCATTTCCTTCCCCATCCTGGTCCAGGACGAGAAGGTCAACACCGTCCAGGCCCTGTGGCGGGAGAACAAATTCTCCATCACCCCGGAGCAGTACACGGAATTCTATAAGTTCCTGACCTACGACCACGAGGAGCCCCTGGACACCCTGCACCTGAGCGTGGACGCCCCGGTGCAATTCTCGGCCCTGGCCTTCACGCCAGCGCGCAGCCAGGACACCTTCGGCTACGACCGCGACAACTACGGCCTGGATCTCTACGTGCGCCGGGTTCTGATCCAGGGCAAAAACAAGGATCTCATCCCCGAATACCTGGGCTTCATGCGCGGCGTGGTCGACACCGAGGACCTGCCCCTGAACATCTCGCGCGAGACCCTGCAGGAAAACGCGCTCATCCGCAAAATCGCCCAGACCCTGACCAAGCAGATCCTCTCCCATCTCAAAAAACTGGGCCAGGACAAGGACCGCTACGCCACATTCTGGAAGGAACACGCCAAGCGCTTCAAGCTCGGATACACGGATTTCGCCAATCAGGAGGCGTTCGGGGAGTTGCTGCGCTTCAACTCCTCCCGCCACGCGGGCAAGGACGAACTCATGTCCCTGGATGACTACATCGAAGCGGCCAAGGACGGCCAGAAGGAGATCTACTACATCTCCGGCCCCAGCCGCGAGGCCATCGAACAGAATCCGCATCTGGAGATCTTCCGCGCCAAGGGCCTGGAAGTGCTCTACCTCTACGAGCCCGTGGACGAGTTCGTCATGGACAGCCTGCGCAAGTTCAAGGACTTCGAACTCAAGGCCACTGAAAACGCGGACATCGCCAATCTGGAAAAATTCACCAACGCCGAAACCAAGGACAAGCCCGAGGAACTGAGCACCGAAGAAAGCAAGGACATGGATCGGTTCGTGAAACGCGTGCAGGAAATCCTGGGTGACCGCATCACCGAGGCTCGCATCTCCAAGCGCCTCAGCCAGAGCCCGTCCTGCTTGGTCAGCCCCGACGGCTCCACGTCCCAGATGCACAAGATCATGCAGATGGTGACCAAGGACACGTCCATCCCGAAAAAAATCTTCGAGATCAACCAGGACCACAAGCTGGTCCGCAACCTCCTGGCCGTGTTCGCCGCCAACGAGCAGGACGCGTTCGTGACGACCATCGTCGAGCAGCTCTACGAATCCGCCCTGCTCATGGACGGCTATCTGGCCGACCCGCACAAGATGGTCAGCCGCCTGAATCGCCTCATGGAGGATTCAAGCGCCTGGTACAAGGAAAGGGGCGCGAAATAGCGCCACGAACAAGACATGACGCGCGAAAGGCCGGGGTTGAACCCGGCCTTTCGTTTTTCGAACTCCCGATCAAAGCCGGAAGTCATGCATTTCCGCTGGACCCTCTTCAGATCCGAAAACGCATGATGCCGATCTTCGTGGCCGGTTTTTCCTCGAAGCGACTTGTAAAAATCAAGCCATTCTCGCTGTAGAACTGAAGCACGCGATCGACCTTTTCCTCGGCGCAGCGGCGGTCTATCCTGTTCTTGTAGGTCCGCAACACGATATCGATACCCATGTCGCGGGTTATTCTGTTGTGGAGAAAAAGCAGGGCCGCCGTTCCTTCCACGCCGATAAACCTGGTGGGCTCAAAAACTCCTTTCTTGCTCTCAAGCACCACGCCTTCGTCATAGGGGCTGATCTCCACGAACCCCTTGCCGACAATGACGACCTCGTCCCGGGCGAAGGTCTTGCTGGCGAAAACGCCTCCCGGCCAGAGCGCGGACACGGCGACAAACAGAATCACCGGAACCACGAGCCACATCCTCGACAATTTCCCCATCATGCATTCCATAACTACTCCTTCATGCGTGGACACGCGCACACCCGTGACAGACAAATTTTCAAACGCACGAGCAAAAATCCAACTTCCTCGGACACGGGTCCGAATTGCGCCCCCCATTGCCTACGGGCGAATCGGCCGCGCCAGCATGACAACTCCTCGGTTTTCCTTGAAAAGGAGGATGCAAAAATTCTCTCGAAGATTCCGTTCGCGGCGTCGCGAACGGAACGTGGATATGCCTAGCAATATCCACGCCGCTATTCTCCACTCTGCACCCGCCACAGGCCGGCATACACTCCGCCCGCCGCGACGAGGGCGTCGTGGGTTCCGCGCTCAACGATGACGCCGTCCACGACGACCACGATCTCGTCGCAGTGCCGAACAGTGGACAGGCGGTGGGCGATGGCCAGGGTCAGACGGCCGCTCCGCAAGGACTTGAGATTATCCTGGATGATCTCCTCGGTGCGGGTGTCCACGCTGGAAGTGGCCTCGTCCAGGATCAAAAATTCCGGATCGCGCAGAATGGCCCGGGCCAGGGAAATGCGCTGACGCTGCCCGCCCGACAATTTCATGCCCCGATCCCCGACCAGGGTCGCGTAGCCCTGGGGCAGGGCGTCGATAAACTCGTGGGCTCCGGCCATGCGCGCGGCCTCGGCGATCTCCCGCTCCGTGGCGGCCGGCGAGCCGAGGGCGATATTCTCGGCGACCGTGCCGTGGAAGAGATAGGCCTCCTGCGAGACGTAGCCAATGCGGCCGCGCCAGGAATCCAGGGCGATCTCGGCCAAGGGCTGGCCGTTGACCAGAATTTGTCCCTCCAGGGGATCGTGGTAGCGCAGCATGAGCTTGGCCAGGGAACTCTTGCCCGCGCCCGTGGGCCCGACCACGCCCAGGACCTGGCCGCGCTCCAGCAGCACGGAGACGCCGCACAACACCCGCTCCCGCTCCGGATAGGCGAAGCTGACCGCGCGGACCTCGACCCGCTCCAAATTTCCGGACAATTCCCGCGCCCCGGACTGATCCCGGACCACGGGCACGGTGTCGAAAATCTCGTTGATGCGCAGGGCCGAGGCCTCGGACTGCTGGATCTGGTTGATGAGCATGCCGAACACAAACAGAGGCAGGATGAGACGCATGGCCATGAGCACGAAGGTCGTGAAATCGCCCACGCTGGGACCGATCCCGGCAAAGGTCATCCACCCGCCAACCCCGATCAGCAGACCGTAGCCCAGGCCGGCCACGCCGTAGAGGAGCGGAACGAAACGGGCCCGCTCCCAGGCGGCGCGCGTGGCCGCGTCGCGGTACTCCTCGGAGCGCAGCCGGATGCGGCTGGTCTGATGGTCCTGGGCGGAATAGGCCTGAATCACGTTCATACCTTGCAGGTTGTTCTCCAGGATGGCGTTGATGTCGCCCACGGCCTGCCGGGCCTGGCGATACCGGGGCGCGACCCGGGTGGCGAAAAAGCGCACGGCCCAGATGGCCATGGGCATGGGCGCGAGAAGGAGCAGGGCCAGATGCCAGTCCAGCCAGAACAGAATGCCGTAGACCCCGACAAAGGTGATGACCAGACGGACGATGCTGGTCAGGGTGTCGGAAAAGAAACGCTCCAGATTGTCCACGTCCCCGGCCAGGACGGCCATGATGTCCCCGGTCTGGCGCGACTCGAAATACGACACGTCGAGGCGCTGGACATGGATGTACAGGGCCACCCGCACGTCGTGGCGGATCTTCTGGGCGACCGTGTCCAGGGTGTAGTCGCTGACGCTCTGGAACACGGCCAACCCGGCGAACGTGCCGAGCACGAGCAGTCCGGCCCAGACGAATTCTCCGGGAAGCAGCTCCCGCCCGTCCCGCAGAGCCCGGGTCACGGTGTCGACCACCGCGCCGACCACGATCATGGGCAGCAGATCGAAAAAACGGGCCCCGGCATTGGCGGCCAGCCCAACCAGCACGCGGCGCGCATAGGGTCGGGCGAAGCGCGCCAACCGCCACAGGCTCCGTCCCATGACCGAGGCCTTGTCCATCTTCGTCTCCATGCGTCACCAACCCCGTTCGACCCGGTTGCGGCCGTTGTTCTTGGCCCGGTACAAGGCCTGATCCACGCGGTGAAAGAGGCTGTCCAAGTCGTCGTCGGGCTGGAACACGCCGACTCCGAAGCTGGCCGTGACCCGCCCCACGCCCGGCAACTCCTCCTCGGCGAAACTGCGCCGCAGGCGCTCGGCCAGGGCCAGGCCGACCTCGCCGGGCGTTTCCGGACAGACAAGCAGAAATTCCTCGCCGCCCCAGCGCCCGGCGATATCCGTCTCGCGCGCCCCGCGAGCCATCTTGCGGGCCAACTCGACCAGGACCATGTCCCCGATATGGTGGCCAAAGGTGTCGTTGACATCCTTGAATCGGTCGACATCGAACATGATCACGGAAAAGGGCTTGCCGTAGCGGCGGGCGCGCAGGATTTCCATCTGCAACACCTCCTCCAGCCGCCGCCTGTTGGCCAGGGCGGTCAATTTGTCCGTGCGGGACAAAATTTCCAGGGCTTGGTTCTTCTCGTCCAGGGAGCGGACGGCCTCTTCCAGTTCTTCCTTGGCCGCCGCCAATTCCATGGTCCGGGCATGCACGTTGCCCTCCAGGTTGCCGATCAAATCCGCCAGCCGGGCGGCCATTTCGTTCAGGGTCAACGCCAACTTGTCGATCTCGTCGCCCATGGCCAGCGGCATCCGCGCCTCCAGGTCGCCGGCGCGCATGACCTCGGCCACGCGGGTCACCTGCATGATCCGCCGGGTGACGCTGGCGTGGACTCCAAACCCGACGACCAGCACCGCGGTCAGCACGGTGCCGGCCATGATCATGACGAGGAAGCTGGCCGTGGCGTTGGCCTTGTCGATGCGCACGCGCGCGGCCCGGACCTCGGCCGAGGCGATGGCTTTCAGATCCGCCGAAATGGGATCCACGGCCTTGGCCTGCAGGGCGAAATCGCTGAACCTACCGCGAATGCCCAAATCGACTTCGGCGATCTGGCGGGCGATGAGCTGGTATTCGCGCAGACGGTCGTGAACGCGCTGGAATTGGGCCGGAGACAGGGCGTCGGAGGAAAAATAGCGGTCCAACTCGAAGCATTCATTCATGGCCGACTGCAGGTCCGAACGCTGCCGGGTCAGCCAGTACCGCTGCTCGTGGGACACCATCCGCTCGAAGATGAGCAGGCCTTCCGTCTCCCGCCGCGCATATTCCTTGAGCGCCTCCTTCTTCTCCTCCAGCCGACTCTGCAGACCGGTCCCGGGCGCGGCCAGCTCGTTCACCAGCACGATCAATTCGGCGAAGGTGTCCGAAAAGCGCTGGGCCGACGACAGATAGAGATTGATGTCGGCCGCGCGCAGATTGAAGGGGTTCGCCGGCGGCGTCGAATCGATCAGGACCCGCAGCTCCCCGCTCAGGGTGACGACCTTGGCGATGACGTTCTGAGACGGCGTGAAGAAGCGGTCGATGGCCTCGGCGAAGCCGATTTCCGGATAGTGGATGAAAAAATCCCGGTGCAGGCGACGGGCCTTTTCCAACTCGCCGTCCATCTCGAAAATGCGCTGGCGGATCTCCATGCTGAGCGTCATCTCGGATTCGGCCGCGCGCATGGAGCGCAGCAGGGCATGGTTGATCCCGCCCTCGACCACCAAGAGCAAGGCCAGCAGCGCGAAGCCAAGGCTGGTCTTGAAGGTGATGCTCCGGGGCCGCCAGAACAGGGACAGCCGCGTCATCCTACCGCCGGGGATAGGTGAAGACGACGTTGCGCTTCAGGCCATCGACGCCGGCCGAGACATCGGCCAAGCGCAGGACGTCGAAACTTTGGGGCGCGCAATCGCCGAATTCGTCGCAGTTCATGACGCCGCCGACACCGACAAAACCCCGCGTGGAGTACAGGGCGTCGCGCAGGGTCTGACGACCGATACGGACCGAGCCGTCGGGCAGGGGACGGGCCGCCTGTTCGATGGCGGTGAAAAGCATGGCGGCGGCATCGAAGGCGCTGATATAATAGCTGGTCGGCGCCTGGACCGCGAACTTGGCGCGGTATTCCCCGGCCAGACGATCCAGTTCCGGAGTCTGGCGGGGCGGAGTCGGGCCGACGAAGTACATGCCCAGGGCGTCGGCGCCCATGTCGGCCAGAAACGAGGCGTCGATCAGAGCGCCGTCGCTCATGAAGATGGTCTGGGAAAACCCGGTTGTCCGCCGGGCCTGGCGCAGCAGATTATTGCCGTCGGGCTGGAAGAGCGGAAAAAAGACCAATTCCGCCCCGGAATTCTTCACGGCGGTCAGCACCGGCCCCATGTTCGGATCCCGGCGCGAAACGCCCGTGTCCAAAACCACCTCGCCCCCGAGGGCGATGAATTCTTCCTGAAAACCGGTGGTCAGCCCGCGCGTGTAGATGTCGCCATCGTTGATCAAGGCCGCCTTGCGCACGCCGAGCACCTCGAAGGCGTAACGGGCCGCAGCCGGCCCGGCCGATTCCTCGTTGGGCGCGGTGCGCAGATAGCCGGGCTGCCATTTGGCCGCCTTGCGCCCCCGAATGGCCGTGAGATACGGGGCGCTGTTGTTCCCGGAGATCATGACCAGACCGGCGCGGGACATGATCTCCGCCGCCGTGGCCGCGTCGGCGGAACAGGTGGTGCCGAAGATGGCGACCACGGCTGGGTCGGCCACGATCTTGAGGGCCGCGTTGGCCCCGCCCTCGGGAGCGCAGCCCGTGTCCTCGATGGCCAGGACCACCTTCCGGCCGGCCAGGACGCCGCCGCGCCGGGCCAGGGCCAGCTCCAGTCCGCGCAACTGTTCCTGCCCCAGGGATGCCACGTCCCCGCTCAGGGACTGGATCACGCCGAGCTTGAGCGGAGCGCCAGGGGCGATATCGACGCAGCCCAGGGCGTCCTCGCAGACCGGCGGAGCGGCGTCCCGACAGGCGGCCAGGGCAAGGACCAGCAGCAGACACAGTACACGGAAGATTCGCCGCACGGACTTATGATTCATGATTTCCGCTCCAGAACGCAGACTTTCTTGTTTTCCGGACTAAAAACCTCGTCAAAAACGGCGTCGACATGCTCGCGCTGGCGGGAAAAAATCCGGCCGCAGCATTCCTGGAGCGTCTTCCGCGCCGTGTCGTCCACGGGCAGATCCGGAAAAACGGGCAGTTCGAAGGCGTCGAAGTCCAGGGGCGCGAAGGCCATGTCCTGATCCAGGTTCCAGGTCGAGCCGCCCCCGCCGACGATGTTCTCCCGGTCCCGCTCGGCCTGGTTCAGGCGGCGGGCGAACCCCAGGGATTCGGAGGGTCGGTTGGACTCGTTGATTCTGCCGATGCGCTCGTTGATGTCCGCGCAGTGCCGGACCGCCAGGGCGTGGTTCAGGGAGACGAGCATCCGACCGGGCTGGCGCGGATCCTGATACGCGCCGCCGTGCATGTAAGACTCGACCATGCGGGCCAGGACCTCGTACACTTCCCACACGGTCTTGGCGTACAGCCCCTTGCGCGTGAACCCGCGCGGGCGGCGGAATTGCAGGCTGCACGCGCGCACGGAGCACAAGTCGGGATCGGGCAGGCGCACGCCCAGGCTCTCGAACAGTTCGCGGCTGTTGGCCTCGCTGCCCAAAAGGCAGTTCAGCCCGGCGAACCAGGCCCGGATCTCCTCGGCCATGACCCGGAGCTTGGCCGCGCGCGCCTTGAAAAAATCGATTTCATCGTCCAGGGCCTTGCGCGTTCCAAAAAACGTGTCGGCCGCCTCGCGCAAGCCCTCCTCCACCAAGGCGTCTCCCCACTCGTCCAAAAGTCCCATGCGGCCTCCACGGTATATTTCCGCCACACTATCCGCGCGGACCGACCCTGACAAGACCGGCCGCGAAACGGCGCGCACGTTGCCTTCCGCGCATGTTTCCTTCATGATGAACAAAAAAGGAGGCTTATCATGACCACCATCAAAATCTCAGGCATGTCCTGCGCCCACTGTACGGGGGCGGTGACCAAACTGCTGCTCTCGATCCCCGGCATTTCCGAAGTCGCCGTGACCCTCGACCCCGGTCAGGCCACCTTCGCGGCCACGCCCGAGGTCGACCTGGATCAGGTCCGCGCGGCCATCCGCAAAATCGGGTTCGATCCGGAAGCCTAGCATGTTCGCGACCTTGCGCAAACTGCTGCTGCTCATCCTGGGCCTGCCCTTCGTCCTCCTCGGAGCCCGCTTCCTGGTCGATTCGGCCAGCACGGCCCTGACCCATTGGTCCTCCGCCTCGTGGACGCGGGTCGAGGGCAGCCTTGTTTCCGTGGAGCGAGTCACCAACCAGGACCAAGCCTGGGGCAACCAGACCGTGGTCCTCTACCGATATGACATGGACGGGCAAACCCACGAGGGGACAGCCATCTGCGCGGCGCGGGAATGCCCGGACCCCGTGGTGTTCGACACCCTGCGCGCGGCCCTCGACGCGAACCGGACCGTGCCCGTGCTGGTCGACCCGAACCGCCCGGAGCGCGCAGTCCTCTATCGCCATCTTCATCCGCCCTACTTCCTGCTCAACCTCAGCGTGGGCCTGTTCTGCCTCTTCACCGGAGGCAGCGCCGCAGCCTTCGGCATCCACATGCTGCGGCAAAAACCAGTCGCCAAGGAGAACCCATGATTCACGTCATCGCCCACATCACGGTCAAACGCGGCCTGGTCAACGCCTTCCTGCGCGAATTCCGAGAACTGGCCATCCTCGTCCGCCAGGAAGCCGGATGCCTGGACTATCTTCCGGCCCAGGACGTGCGCACTGGCCTGGAAATCCAGGACTATCACCCGGAATGCGTGACCATCCTCGAAAAATGGGCCAGTCGCGCCGCCCTGGAGGCCCATCTCCGGTCCGGACACATGCGAGCCTTCCAAGAGCGGATCAAGGACATCGTGGTCGAGACCCGACTCAGGATCATCGAGGAAGTCTGATTCCATTTCCAAATCAAAGCGGCGCCTCCAAAGGCATGGGTTGCTTCGTCGAAGACTCCCACGCGGAGCCTGGCTTCTCGCAATGACGTGATACAAAGGTCAGTCATTGCGAGCGACCGTAGGGAGCGCGGCAATCCAGCCTCCCCTAAATCCTGTATGGAATGACTCCTTCCCGGCCGACGCAAAAAAGCCCCGGAGCGATGGTTCCGGGGCTTTTTTGCGTTCTCGCGCGGTCCGCGCTCAGTCCGCGGGCGGCTCTTGCCGCGCCATCTTGGCCAGGGCGTTGACGACGCAAGCGGCTAGGCTGGAGCCGCCCTTGCGGCCCTCGATGGTGATGTAGGGAATCTTGTCCTGGG